>CBIHLN010000023.1:0-34933 GCA_966210725.1 uncultured Lysobacter sp.
GGCATACGAGATAGGCTCCGGTCTCGTGGGCCTCGGAGATGTGTATAAGAGACAGCCCCGTCGGCGCCGGCACAATGCCGGCCGCGGCACCGCCCGGACCCGACGCGGCCCCGCCCGCCGCCCGCCCCACCGAACCTGTTCCCGCCTCGCCGGACCGTTCCGGCTGAGCCCCGCCGCGCGCCGCGCGCGCGTCCCGCCGCTTCCGAAAGAATCCGACACCATGAACCAGACCCGCGTCTTCCTGATTTTCGCCTGGCTGGCGGTGGCGACCCTGCTGTGGATGGAGTGGGGCAAGGAACGCGATGCGTCACGCGCCCCGACCACCCCGGTGGCTGCGGCCACGACGGCCGCCTCGGGTGCGGTGCCGACCGCAGGCGGCCAAGCGCCGGCCGTGCCGAGCGCGACGCCGGGCATGGCGGCGGCCGAGCCGGCCCCGGCGGCCGCCAGCGCGCCTGTCGTCACCGTGAGGACCGACGTGCTGCAGGTCGAGATGACCGGTGGCGAGATCCGGCAGGCCGATCTGCTGGGCTACCCGAGCGAGGCCGCCGACGACAGCGCCCCGGTGCGCCTGTTCGACCCGGCCGCCGGCCGGTACTTCGTCGCCCGCACCGGGTGGGCCGGCAACGATGTCGCGCCCTCGCACGAATCCAGCTTCCAGCCGGTCGGCAACGCCAGCCGTTACGTCCTGGCCGACGGCGCCAGCACGGTCGACGTGCCGTTCGAATGGACCGGTGCCAACGGCGTCACCATCCGCCGCACCTACACCTTCGGCCGCGGGCAATATGCGGTCGGCGTGCGCGACGAGGTGGTCAATGCCGGCAGCCAGCCGTGGGAGGCGTACGTGTACCGCGAGCTGAGCCGTGAGCCGCGCGCCCTGAGCCGCGGCGGCCCGATGAACGCCGAGCAGTACAGCTTCCAGGGTGCCGCCTGGTACAGCGATGCCGAGAAATACGAGAAGCGCGACTTCGAGGACATCGTCGACGATGGCCCGCTCAACCGCCAGGTCACCGGCGGCTGGATCGCGATGCTGCAGCACCATTTCTTCGCCGGCTGGATCCCGCAGCAGGACCAGGCCTCGCTGTTCGTGCTCGAGCACGGCAACGGCCGCTATGAAATCGAGTCGCGCGGCCCGGCCTTTACCGTGGCGCCGGGCGGCACCGCGTCCACCGAAGCGCGCCTGTGGGTCGGCCCCAAGCTGGTCGGCCAGATCCAGGCGCAGAACGTGCCGGGCCTGGACCGCGCGGTGGACTTCAGCCGCTTCAGCATCTTCGCCACGCTCGGCAACTGGATCTTCTGGCTGCTGGATGCCATCCACTCGCTGGTGGGCAACTGGGGCTGGGCCATCATCGGCCTGGTGGTGGTGATCAAGGCCCTGCTGCTGCCGCTGTCGACCGCGCAGTACAAGTCGATGGCGCGCATGCGCAAGTTCCAGCCGCGCATCGCACAGCTCAAGGAGCGCTACGGCGACGACCGCCAGAAGTTCCAGATGGCGATGATGGAGCTGTACAAGAAGGAGAAGATCAACCCGGTCGGCGGCTGCCTGCCGCTGCTGGTGCAGATGCCGGTGTTCCTGGCGCTGTACTGGGTGCTGCTGGAGTCGGTCGAGCTGCGCCACGCGCCGTGGATCCTGTGGATCCAGGACCTCACCGCGCGCGACCCGTACTTCGTGCTGCCGGCCATCAACATGGCGGTGATGTGGGCCACGCAGAAGCTCAGCCCGACCTCGGGCATGGACCCGATGCAGGCCAAGATGATGCAGTTCATGCCGCTGGTGTTCGGTGTGATGTTCGCCTTCTTCCCGGCCGGCCTGGTGCTGTACTGGATCACCAACGCCGGTATCGGCCTGGCCCAGCAGTGGTACATGACCCGCCGCTACGCCGAGGCGCCGGCCAAGGCCTGAGCCGCGTGATGCAGGAGCCCGCCACCCGGCGGGCTTCTGCATTGCGGCCTCCGGCACACTGCGCCCTCGACCTGACCCGCCTGCACCCATGACCGACCGCGACACCATCGCCGCCATCGCCACGCCCGCCGGCGCCGGCGGCGTCGGCATCGTGCGGCTGTCGGGACCGGCGGCGCGGGCGATCAGCCGGCGCATCGCCGCCGTGAACCTCGCGCCGCGGCGTGCCACCCATGCGCGTTTCCGCGATGCCGACGGCGCCACGCTCGACGACGGCATCGCGATCTATTTCGCCGCGCCGGCCAGCTACACCGGCGAGGACGTCGTCGAGCTGCAGGCCCACGGCAGCCCGGCCGTCCTGCAGGCGCTGGTCGACCGCTGCTGCGCACTGGGCGCCCGCCGCGCCCGGCCCGGCGAGTTCAGCGAACGCGCGTTCCTGGAAGGCAAGCTCGACCTGGCCCAGGCCGAGGCGGTGGCCGATCTGATCGCCGCCAGCGACGAGCGGGCGGCACGGGCCGCCCGGCGCGCACTCGAAGGCGAGTTCTCGCGCCGGGTCGAGGCGATCGCCGACGCGCTGCTGCGCGCCCGGATCCATGTCGAAGCGGCGATCGATTTCGTCGACGAGCCCATCGAGACGCTGGGCGGTCCGAAGCTGCAGGCGGACCTGGCCGCCACCGCCGCCGCGCTGGACGCGCTGCTGCGCGATGCCGAGCACGGCCGCCGCCTGCGCGACGGCCTGCACGCGGTGATCGTCGGCCCGCCCAACGCCGGCAAGAGTTCGCTGCTCAACGCATTGGCCGGCCGCGACCGCGCCATCGTCACCGATGTGGCCGGCACCACGCGCGACCTCCTGCACGAGGCGATCCGCATCGACGGTGTCGAGCTCACACTGGTCGACACCGCCGGTCTGCGTGAGGGCGGCGATGCGATCGAGCGCGAAGGCATGCGACGCGCCCGCGCGGAACTCGAGCGCGCGGACCTGGCGATCGTGGTGGTCGATGCCCGGCGTCCGTCGGACGGACGCGATGCCTTGGCGGCGGCCGCCCTGGGGGCGTCAGCGCAGCTGTGGGTGCTCAACAAGTCCGACCTCCTGCCCGAGGGCGGTGGCGCCACGTCGGCCGACGTACCGGACGGCGCGGTGGTCGTATCGGCATTGACCGGCACGGGGCTCGATGCCCTGCATGCGCGGCTGCGTGCCCTCACCGCGGGTGACGCCGCCGCGCCGGAAGGCGCATTCACCGCGCGTGCCCGGCATGTCGATGCCCTGCGGCGCGCCGCCGGCGAGTTGGCGCAGGCGCGCGGGGAGCTCGCGAACGAATCGCTCGACCTGGCCGCCGAGGCCCTACGTCAGGCGCACGAGGCCCTGGGTGAGATCACCGGCCGTGTCCGTGCCGACGACCTGCTGGGGCACATTTTCGCCAGCTTCTGCATCGGCAAATAGCGCCGCTGGAGGCCGGAGTGGACGGCCCCGGCATTCATCGCATTCAGCGGCCCGCGCTTGACAAATGCCCCGCGCTGTCGCGTCCTACGCGTCTGTGCGCCGTGCCTGGCGCACTTCAGGGGAGTTTCGCCAATGACCGTAGTTGACCAGCCGGGCCGCCCGTCGCGTCGCCCGTCCACCATCTTGAACGTCTCGCTGCTGCTGGCCCTGGGGTTGGGCCTGGCTGCATGCGGCAAGGACGACACCACGCCCGACGCCGCCGACCCGGCCGCGCGCGGTGCGGCAACCGAACAGGCCACGCCGGAAACGGCCGTGTCCAGCCGCGTCACCGCGATGAGCGAGGACGCGCTGCGCGAAGCCGCACGCAATGCATACGCCGAGAACCGCCTGTACGCACCGGCCGAGGACAACGCCGTCGAGTACTACCTCGCGCTGCGCGAGAAGTCGCCGGGCGATGCGGGTGTCTCGAGTGCGCTCACCGACCTGCTGCCGATGACGGTGATCGCGATCGAGCAGAGCGTGGGCCGTCAGGACTTCGCCGAAGCCCGCCGCTTGGCCGCCCTGTTGGAGCGCGCCGACGACAAGCATCCGGCCCTTGCCCGCCTCAAGGCGAGCATCGACGAGCGCGAGCAGGCCGCCGAAGCGCAGGCCGAGCAGGACGCGGTCACGGCCGAAGAGCAGGCCGAGCGCCAGGCCGAGCTGGAGCGCGAACGTGCCGCCCAGCAGCAGGCCCAGCAGGAGCAGGCCGCGCGTGACCTGGCCGCGCGCCAGGCCGCTGAGCGCGAAGCCGCGGCCGAGCAGGCCGCCGCCGACGAGCGCGCTGCCGAGCAGGCCGCCGCCGAACAGCGGGCCGCCGAGCAGCGGGCCGCGCAGCAACGTGCCGCGCAGCAGGCCGCGGCCGCCACCGCGACCGCCGCCGACCTGAGGCCGATCTCCACACCGGCCCCGCGGTTTCCGCCCGAGGCGCTCCGCGCGGGCCAGTCCGGCGAGGTGCAGGTGGAGTTCACGGTCGGCACCAATGGATCTGTGACCGCTGCGCGTGTTGTACGCGCCGATCCAGCGCGCGTGTTTGATCGCGCCGCAGTTGACGCGGTGCGCAGCTGGCGCTTCCAGCCGTTGCCCAATGCGGTCACCACCCGCCGCACCATCGGCTTCAACCCGGGCGGGTAACCCGGCGGAGGTCGAGGGCGGGCCGCGTGGTGCCGCCCCAGGAAAAAGCCCGGCATATGCCGGGCTTTTTCGTTCTCCGCGGGTGGGCGTCGCGCCCCCTCAGCCGGCGATGGCCAGCTTCTCCTGGTGGTAGCGGCGTACCGCGAGGAACCACAACAGGGCCGCCAGGGCGAAGCCGGCGGACAGGTACACCAGCCACGACACGGCATCGATCGGTTCCGCCCGGATCACCTTCAGCAGCAACTGGTTCTGTGCCAGGAACGGCACCGTGTACTGCCACAGCTGCGTCTTGACCGGGTTCACCAGCAGGACGAAGGTCGGGATCATCGGCAACAGCATCAGCCACGTGATGTGGCTCTGCGCCTCCTTCATGCTCTTGGCCGACGCCGCCAGGAACGTCAGCAGCGCCGTACCGATGAACAGCATCGGCAGCAGGATCAGCAGCATCTTGCCGATGGCTAGGAAACTCACGTCCGGCAGCCGCGCCACCCCGGACGCCATCTGCGCCGACAGCTTGAAGGCCAGCAGCGTCAGCAGCAGCGACAGCAGCCCCAGCGCGCAGGCCGCCGCGATCTTGCCGCTGACGACCGACCCGCGTGAGGCGGGTGTCGCCAGCAGCGGCTCCAGCGACTGGCGCTCGCGCTCGCCGGCGGTGGCATCCAGGATGAGGTAGGCGCCGCCGATGAACGACGTCAGGATCAGGAGGTACGGCAACAGGGCCGACAGCAGCACACCTCGTTCGGCCGCCTCCGTTGCCAGGTCGCGCGTGCCGACACTGACCGGGTTGGCGACCGCCGGCGCAATGCCGCGCGCCATCAACCGCAGTGCCGCCACCTGGCTGGCGTAGCCGCTCAACGCCGAGCGCAGCCGGGCCACGGGGATGTCCGCATTGCGCCGGGTGCTGTCGTGCACGAGTCGAACGACGGCCGGCTGCCCGGCCTTCCAGTCCTCGGTGAAGTCGGCATCGATCTCCAGCGCCACATCGACGCGTTGCTCGGCGATCGCCCGGTCGAGGTCCTCCGGAGGCGCCACGGCGTTGATGCCGTGGCCGGCCAGGTACTCGACCAGGTTGGGTGCGTGGGCCCGGCCGACCACCGGCACATCGAGCGTGCGGTCGAGCTGCGTCTTCTGCCGGTTCTCCGACAGCGCTTCCATGCCCAGCATCAGCACCGGGTAGAAGAGCGGTCCGATCAGCAACGCGAGCGCGAGCGTTCGACGGTCCCGCGAGATGTCCAGCAGCTCCTTGCGCATCACCGCCCACAGCGAGGCGAACACATTGGTCGGCTTCATGCGTGCAGGCCCTCCTCAGAACCGATCGCCCGGACGAAGGCGTCCTCCAGGTTGGCTTCGCCAAAGCGCGCGCGGAGCTCGTCCGCGGTACCGGCCGCCACCACCTGGCCCTTGGCGATGATGACGATGCGGTCACACAGCGCCGCCACCTCCTGCATGATGTGGCTGGAAAAGATCACGCATCGGCCCTCGGCCTTGAGCTGCTGCAGGAAGCCGCGCATCGCACGGGTGGTCATGACGTCCAGGCCGTTGGTGGGCTCGTCCAGGATGACGTTGCGCGGGTCGTGCACCAGCGCGCGGGCGATCGCGGTCTTGGTGCGCTGGCCCTGGCTGAAGCCTTCGGTCTGGCGGTCGAGGATCTCGTCCATGTCCAGCGCCGCCGACAGCGTGCGCGTGCGCTCGGCGATCGCCGCCTTCGACATGCCGTGCAGCTCACCGAAGTAGGCGATGTTCTCGCGCGCGGTCAGCCGCTTGTACACGCCGCGCGCATCGGGCAGCACGCCCAGTGCGCGGCGCACGGCAGCCGGTTGCGCGGCCGCGTCGATGCCGTCCACTTCCACGCGCCCGCTGTCGGGCGTCATCAGGGTGTAGAGCATGCGCAGCGTGGTGGTCTTGCCCGCGCCGTTGGGCCCGAGCAGGCCGGTGATCTGGCCGTCGGGCGCCTGGAAGTCGACGCCGTCGACCGCCTTCACCACGCCGGTCTTGGTCTTGAATGCCTTGCGCAGGTCGTGTGCGTTGATCATGGTTCCCACCCGTTGAAGCTGGTGAACGGCGGGACGCCCGCCAGGCGATCCAGGCACGCGGTGTCCAGCGCGGCGGCATCCGTGGATTCGATGAACTGGCCGACCAGCTTGGGCATGCAGCCCAGTGTCAGCGTGCCATGGCCCTGGCCGTCGACCACCAGGTGGCGGCCCTTGGACAACCCCTCGAGCACCGCATCGCCGTAACGCGGGGGCGTAACCGGATCCAGTGCACCCGACAGCAGCAGCGACGGAATGTCCGAGCGCAGCGGTGCGGTGAACGTGTCGCCGCGTTCCCCCTTCGGCCACACCGAACACGCCGCGAAGAACAGCTGGGCCACCTCGGGCCCGAGCAGGGTGCCGTTGGCCGCGGCATCGGCTGTTTGGCGGTCCGCATCCTCGGCGCACAGCACCGACCACTGCATGCCGCGCGTCATCTGGTCGCCCATCGAGCGCGTCATCATGTCCGACAGCGACATCAGCGGCGCGTACCGCCCCTGCGCCGCCTCGTCCAGCACCAGCGGCAACAGCGCGGCGGTCTGCGGCGCGTACGAAAACACGAACGCCAGCCCCACCACGTGGTCGGGCGTGACGGTCGCGGTGCGGTTCTGGCCGGTGGACGGATCGCGGTATTCGACTTCGACCGGGGCGGCGTCCAGGGCGTCCATCACCTGCGAGAGGCGGGTGCGGGTATCGACCGGGAACCGCGCGCGGCAGGCGGGCAGGGTGCGGCAGTACTCGGACTGCAACGTGATCGCGTCCTCGAAGGTATGCGCGAACTCGCCGCCGACCACGAGGTCGTTGGGCGCGACGCCGTCCAGCACCAGTGACCGGGTGTGTTGCGGGTGCGCGGCGGCGTACTGCTGGGCCACGCGCGTGCCGTACGACCCGCCCACCAGATTGAGCTGCTCCACGCCCAGCGCCTGCCGCACGTTCTCCAGGTCCGCGACCGCCAGGGCCGTGGTGTAGAGCGCCGGGTCGGCGCGCCCGTCGAGGCCGGCCAGGCACGCGCGCGCAAACGCCTGCAGCTGATCGACGCCGGCGCTGCCGGGGTCGTCCATCTGCAGCGGCTCGCCATCGGCGCCGCGGCAGTCCAGCGGGTTGGAGCCGCCGGTGCCGCGCTGGTCCACCATCAGGATGTCGCGCTGCTTGCGCACGTCGCGCAGGGCGGCATTCACCGTGGCGGCGTGTTCGGTCGCGGCCTGGCCCGGCCCGCCGGCGATGAAGAACACCGGGTCCCCGGTACCGCCCCCGCTGCCCGTGGCCGGCAGCCACGCCATGTTGAGTGTGATCCGGCGCCCGTCAGGTGCACTCGGGTCCTCCGGCACCTCGTGGCTTGCGCAGAACGCCTCGGTCGCCTGGCCGGCGCCGGCGCCGGTCAGCGAGCACGGTTCGAATGCGATCGCGCCGAAGTGGCGCGTGGCGCCGTCGGCAACGGGCTCCGGCGCCGTCCCGCCAGGCTGGCATCCCGCCAGCAGCAGGGCCGAAGCCGTGGCGGCCGCGAGCGCGGCCCTCTTCAATCCCCGGGAATGCATGCATCGTCCTGTGGTTCGCGCTGGAACGCGCAGGATGACAGACGCCGCGAGACGCGAAAACGTGACACAAGTCAGGCCGCGTGCTCGCGGCGGCTAGTCCGTGAGGCGTGCCTCCAGCCGGTCGAGCTGCTCGGCGGCCCACTGCGCGCCCCCCGGGTCCCAACTGCACTTCAGACCCTCGCGCGCGGTGCGCAAGTCACGTCGTGCGTCGTCGGGACGTCCCTGCAGATACGCGACCGCGGCATCCACCCGATGACGATCGCAGGCATCGGTGATGCCGCCAGCGGCTTCCGCGCGCCACGCCACCGCCGCATCCACATCGCCGCGCATGGCCGAATGCCAGGCCAGCTCGAGCGCGAATTGGGCGCGTATCCCTGCCGGTACGTCCGACACCAAGTTGGCGACCCGTGCCATCCGCGCATCGCGTTCGTCGGTATCGCCGGCATCGTCGGCGTGCAGCGCTGCCAGCAGCAGCGGGAATGCACGCATCGCCGGATCCAGCGTTTCATTCCCGTCGGCCAAGGCCACGCCCTGTGAAACCAGGTGCGCATCCAGGTCGCGCGGGCGCACGCCGGACAGGCTCTGCGCGGTCAGCCCCATCACGATCGCCTTGACCTGCGTGCCGTGTCCGCCTCGCGCCAGATCCAGCAGCTGCGCCCCGTCGGTTTCCATGCCGGCCACGCGCATGGGCACGGCAGTCATCACCAGCACCAGCGAGGAGGTCGCCATGAAGGCGAGTGCATGGAAGCGCAACGCGCCGTCCCATGACATCGCCGCCACGCCGGCCAGCACGGCGCAGGCGAGGCTGGCCGCTGGTCCGCCTGCGGCGAGCGCCCGCAATTGCGGTGCAAACGGGCGCGACGGGTCGGGCAGCATTGATACGAACCCCAGCAGACCGTGCCGCAACGAGTGGCGCGACCACTGCCAGCCAAGCGGCGTGTGCGTGACGCGCACGGGTCCCGCGGCGAACATCAACGGGCGCATGCCCGCCGCGCGGCCAGCGGCCGCGTGTCCCAGCTCATGCAGTAAGACCGCAAGCGCCATCCATCCAAGCAGGCCCAGCAGCTGCCAGGCCCCGACGTCCAGCGACGGCAGCGCCCCGCCCACCGCCTTGGCGCCCAATACCAGCCCTGCACCCGCCAACGCGCCCAGCACGAAGCCGCACGCGATCCGCCACAACGGCGTCTTCCGCGCTGCGGTTGGGCGTGCAAGCGTTGATTCGGAAGTGGTGCGCGTATCCATGCGAAGTCCCCGACAAGCGTCCGGGCCGAGGATACAAGGATGGATTGCGGGCCTCTGCCCGGGGAAGGCGCTGCGCGCGGCCGGGGATCCGCGGCAATCCGATTACTTGCTGCTGACGTACTTCTCGCGACGGATCTGCTTCACCTCGAGGCCGCACGCCTTCAGCGACTCGAAGCAGGCATCGACCATGTTCGGGTTGCCGCACAGGTAAGCGATGTCGCCGGCGGCATCGGGCGCGAACTCGCCCAGGAACTGCTGCACGTAGCCGTGGCGCACATCGCCGTGGTCGTGCGCCGAGCCCGGCGCCGGCAGCTCGCGCGAGAAGCACGGCACGAAGCGGAAATGGTCGGGATGCTGCGCGGCGAAGGCGCGGAACTCGTCGCCGTACAGCAGCTCATCGGGCGTGCGCGCACCGAATAGCAGGACGACCTGGATGCCGCGCTCGGCGATCGCCTGCGCCAGCTGCGGCAGCATCGAGCGGTACGGCGTCACGCCGGTGCCGGTGCCGATCAGCAGGTAGCGCCGGTTGGCGTCGGCCGGCATCAGGCAGAAGCGGCCAAACGGGCCGCTGGCATCGACCGTGCCGCCGACCTCCAGGCCTTCGAACAGGGCCGTGGCGGCACCACCCGGCACGTAGCTGACGGCGATCTCCACCGCCTCGCCGGGACCGATGGCGTGGTCGTGGATGGTCGCCAGCGAATAGGAGCGCTTGGTCGCGGTGCCGTCGGCGTACTGGAAGTGGACCTGGATGAACTGGCCGGGGATGAAGTCCAGCGGCTGGCCGTCATCGCGCACGAACGCGTAGTGGCCGACCGACGGCGCCAGCATGCGGCGCGAGACAAGCTTGAGGGGGAAGTGCTGGATGGCCACGGACCGGTGCCTGGAACACAGCGTGGCGCGGGGCATGGCCACAGGGCCGCCTATAATACCGGCATTCGCCGTGCGGCCCGGCCGCGCGGCCTTCGCAGTACAGGTGAGCGCCCCATGTCCCAGACCCCGTCGGCCCCGCAGGCTGCCGCCGCGCCGGCCGTTGACGCCGCAATCCCCGCGCTGTCCGTGCGCGGCCTGCGCAAGACCTACGACACCCGTGTGCAGGCGCTCAAGGGCGTCTCGCTGGATGTCGCCCAGGGCGACTTCTTCGCGTTGCTCGGCCCCAACGGCGCCGGCAAGTCGACCCTGATCGGCATCGTCAGCTCGCTGGTCAACCTGAGCGAGGGCAGCGTGTCGATCTTCGGTACCGACCTGGTGCGCCAGCGCGACGCGGCGATGCGCCTGATCGGCCTGGTGCCGCAGGAGCTCAACTTCAACATGTTCGAGAAGCCGCTCGACATCCTGGTGAACTACGCCGGCTTCTACGGCGTGCCGCGCGCGCAGGCGATCGAGCGCGCCGAGGTCGAGTTGCGCCGCGCGCAGCTGTGGGACAAGGCGCAGATGATGAGCCGCACGCTGTCGGGCGGCATGAAGCGGCGGCTGATGATCGCCCGCGCGATGATGACCCGCCCGCGCCTGCTGATCCTCGACGAGCCCACCGCGGGCGTGGACATCGAGATCCGCCGCGGCATGTGGCAGACGCTGCGCGAGATCAATGCCGCCGGCACCACCATCATCCTCACCACGCACTACCTGGAAGAGGCCGAGCACCTGTGCCGCAACCTGGCCATCATCGACCGCGGCGCGATCGTCGCCTCCGGCCCGATGAAGACGCTGCTGGCGCGGCTGGACGTGGAAGGCTTCCTGCTCGATATCGAAGGCGCGCTGCCCGCGACCCTGCCCGTGATCGAAGGCGCGACCCTGGTCGCCAGCGACGACCACACGCTCGATGTGGAGATGCCGCGCGCGATGGACCTCAACCGCGTGTTCGCGGCGCTGGGCGAGGCGGGCATCCGCGTGCGTTCGATGCGCACCAAGTCCAACCGCCTGGAAGAACTGTTCGTGCGCATGACCGGCGAGAACGCCCAGGATTCCACCGCGCAGGCCTCGCCCGAACCCGTCGCCTAGTCGCGCGGTCCATGCGTGCGGGGCTGCGTTTCCACGCAGCCCGCCACCCCTGAATTCCCAACGACCGCCCGCCGCGCGCGGGCGGCAAACGAAGAGCCCCATGCCGACCGACACCGCCACCGAAACCACGCCGATGCAGCGCAACCTCGTCGCGCTGGGCACCATCGTCCGCCGCGAGATCACCCGCATCCTGCGCATCTGGGGCCAGACGCTGGTGCCGCCGGCCATCACGATGACGCTGTACTTCCTGATCTTCGGCGGCCTGATCGGCTCGCGCATCGGGACCATGGACGGCATCGACTACATGGACTTCATCGTGCCGGGCCTGGTGATGATGAGCATCATCCAGAACAGCTACGGCAACATTTCCTCCAGCTTCTTCGGCGCCAAGTTCGGACGCCACGTCGAGGAGTTGCTCGTCAGCCCGATGCCGAGCTGGGTGATCCTCACCGGCTACGTCGCCGGCGCCGTCGCGCGTGGGCTGGCGGTCGGCGCGATCGTGCTGATGATCGCGATGCTGTTCACCCGCGTCAGCATTCCGCACCCGATCGTGACGCTGACCACGGTCGTGCTGGGCGCGACGATCTTCGCGCTGGCCGGCTTCGTCAACGCGGTGTACGCCAAGAAGTTCGACGACATCGCGATCGTGCCGACCTTCATCCTGACGCCGCTGACGTACCTGGGCGGCGTGTTCTATTCCGTCAGCCTGCTGCCGGACTGGGCCGAAGCGGCCACCCACGCCAACCCGATCTTCTACATGGTCAACGCGTTCCGCTACGGCCTGCTGGGCGTGAGCGACGTGCCGCTGTGGATCGCCTACGCACTGATGCTGGGCTTCGTGGTGGTGCTGGCCGCGGTCGGGCTGGGCCTGCTCAAGCGTGGCGTGGGGTTGCGCAGCTGAGGCCCGCCCCCGCGGCGAGCGCGGGCGTTGAACACGTGGCCCGCACGCGACGGTACGCCGCATGCGCCTCTACAGGTGCGTCGGTGAACCGTCCCGGAAGCGCGGGGCACTGGAGATGGAACCGCTCCGGTCGAAGTGGTTAACTGAAAAGGAAGGCGACATCCGCCTTCTTTTTTTGTCCCCGATCACCTGCACATGGAGGCGCCATGCCGCTCACCCGAACGCTTGTCCTTGCCGTTGCCCTTGCCACCGGTGGATTGGCCGGTTGCAACGATTCCCCATCCGACACCGATGCCGCGGCAGCCGAAGGCGCGCAGGGCGAGGTGCAGGCCCGCACCCAGGACGTCGCCGACGCGGCGCGCAATGCCGGCGACCCCGGTGCGGAAGCGCGTGGAATCGATCAGCAGCTCGTGGACCTCGGCCTGCCGGGTGCGGCCGCGACCAGCTACGCGTATGCGCAGGCCTGCGACGCCAGCCAGGCCGATCTGGACGCGTTCAGGGCCACCCAGCGCGACCAGGCCGCGTCCATGGGCACCGATGCGGCGGCCTTCGATGCGGCGTTCGATACCGCGCTGCCGCTGGCGACCCGCCGCGTGGCGATCGACGACGTGTCGATGAGCAGCGAACACCGCGCCGGCACCTGCGAAAGCATGCTGGGTGCCATCCGCTGAGTGCGCATAGCGGTCGTGCGTGTTGGTAACGGCCCCGCTCACGCGGGCTGCCTTATGCACGTCGCTTCTTCAACGTCCCCCTTCAAGGAGTTGCCATGTCGTTGTTCCGAGTATCCCTGCTGAGTGGTTCCCTGTTGCTGGCAGCGTGCAGCAGTCCCACTGCCGATTCCGCGTCGAGCGAGGCGCCCGCGCCTGCCGGCACTCCGGCCGCGTCCACGGCGCCTGTCGACACCGCCCCGGCCGGGACGCCGGCGTCCGTCGCGGACCCGGGTGCCGCCGACGCATCCGGCAGCTGGGCCTACGTCGCAGGCAGCATGTATGCCGGTGGCCAGGCGTGCGGCTTCGATGCCGGCGAGCTGCAGGCGTTCAAGGCCCGTGCCCGCGACAAGGTGGCCGCAATGGGGGAGGGCGTCGACTTCGACCAGGCGTTCGAGCAGGGCGTGACGGTGGCCCAGCAGGAAAGCGGCGGCGTCGAGCCTGACGCGAGCACCTGCGAACTGACACGCGAGGCCATGCAGCGCGGCTGATCGGCCGCGCGGCGGGTGGCAGGCCGGCCATCGCGCATGCCACCGCACCCGCGCCCGCCACCCTCTGGGGTGGCGGGCTTTTTTTTGCCTGCGGCAGGCCCGCCCGTAGCGCCGCGGCTGACCGCGCGGATCCCTGGTTCAGTCCTCTGCAACGGTGATCCTGTCGTCGGGTCGGCGCGCGTGGGTGTGGCACCCGTGGCGCGCATCCCGCCCGCCCCGACTGACAAGCGTGGATGGGGCGCCACGCCCGAGCGCGAACGCTCGATCAGCGACCCGTGCGGCGACGGGGCATGCCGTTGCGTGCGACGTGTCACGTTCCGGCCCCGATGCGAAGCGCATCGATGACAGGCACCGAGCGTGAAAGAAAAACCGGCACAAGTTGACTCGATGCGTCACATTGGGTGCCGTTATGTGATGTTCATCGCACTGTCAAGGGTTGACCTTCACTTGCCGAGGGTGGTTTCCTTCCGTCCGAGCTGTCCTGCTGCGTCGAATTGCGACATCTGTCGTCATTTGCGTGTCATCCGGGGCCGTTCAACTTTGGACAGATCGGTTTCAACCACCATCCCAGGAGACACAGGCAATGGAGATTCGTCGTCAGATCGGTGCGCGCCGCCAGCGTGGTCAGGGCATGACCGAATACATCATCATCACCGCGCTCATCGCGATCGCCGCGATCGCGGCAATCACCGCCTTCGGCGGCACGGTCCGCAGCGGTGTGGCCGGCATGGCCAAGGAGCTGTCCGGCCAGAGCGCCACCCAGTCGATCAACCGCGCCAAGAACACCTCGAACGAGGCGCAGCAGGAAGCCGACAAGACCAAGGGCATGGACGCTTACAACAACAAGTAAGCGCACACGCTTCCGTCCAGCCAGTGCCCTGACGGCACACCGGCAAGCGGGGCGCGCCGACGTCGGCGCCCCCGCCCTCCCCACCCATACGAACCGGACGCGGGTCCACCCCTGCGTGGCGGTGCCGTTGCGAGATGACGGGCATGCATGCAGTTCCCGCGAACCGGACCCGCACCGCTCACGGAGCCCACCGCCTCCGAGGGCAGGCGCTCCTGCTGGGCATGGTGTTTCTCCTCGTGCTGTCCGTGGGCACCGTGCTGCTGTTCAACACCGGCCAGGTCGTCCACCGCAAGGTGCAGCTCACCAATGCCGCGGACGCGGCGGCCTACAGCGTGGCCGTGCAGCAGGCGCGTGCATGGAACCTGGCCGCCTACATGAACCGCGGGCGGGTGGCCAACGAAGTGGCTGTCGCACAGTTCATCAGCGTCTACTCCTGGCTCAACCACCTCAACACGGCGTCTTTCATGCTCAAGACGTTCTTCGAGGTGCTGGGCAGCATTCCATTTCCACCGGTCGCGATACCGGCGCGCATCCTCGCGACAGCCTTCAAGATCGCCGATCAGGGTCTCAAATCGGTTCGCCCCACCGTCCACACGGCGGTCAAGACGGCCGTAACGGCGCTGGATGAGCTCAATGGGATCTACGCGGGCGTGGCCGAGATGGCGATCACCTACGTGTCCAAGGCCGAGTCGATCAACATCGCCCGGGAGGTCATCAAGGGCAATGTGGACAGGGCTCGCTTGAGTCCACTTGGCGCCACCGTGCTCACAGGTCAGCTGGTGCAATCCCAGACCCGCTTCCTCGACTTCCATCGTCTGCCCCGACGGGGCCAGAGCGAGCCGTTCAACCGGTTCCGCAACGTGGTGATGCAGTCACGCGATGCCTTCACCTGGAACCGCAGCCAGTCCACGCCGGGTCCGATCAAGTTCGCCACCTACGGCGGCACGGACATGCTCGAGTACAACCGCTGGGCGGCACTGGACACGATGCAGATCAAGATCGACCTCCCGAGCTGGCTCGGCATCGATGACATCGACCTGCCGGTCGGATGGGGGGGCGCCCAGGCGGTGCAGCGCTACCAGCGCCAGCGTTTTCTGCCCGGTTTCAACAACAACCGGGGATGGCGCTCCCCGTTCGACGGCCGTCGCCACGGTATCTATGGGGGCATGAACGCCCGGGACGTCGTGACGCGTGCCGCCGCCAACGATCCGAATGTGTCCGTGCATGGCGGGCAGGCCCGGAACGCGTACTTCACCGGCTATGAGGGCCTGCGGGACTACCACGACCTCAAGACCAGCGAGAAGGGCACGCCCGGATCAGGTCCCGTATTCACGGTCGAGGCGACCGTCGATATGGCCGAGGCCCGCACCAGCAACACCGTCGGTCTTGCCAAGGGCCGCATGGAGCTGCCTGAGCGAACCGAGCGCATGTCCTCGCTGGCCTCGGCCGAGGTGTACTTCGAGCGCCCGGTCACGCTCGCGCTGTTCCGTCGTGCCGATGGCAAGCGCGAATGGGGCAGTCTGTTCAGTCCTTATTGGCAGGCGCGGCTCGTCGAAACGCCTTTCAGCGTGCGCGAAACGCTGGGCCTGACAGGCGGTGCGCCGTGATGCGCCCGGCCCGATGGTGGGGCGTATGCCTCTTGGCCTTCCTGGGCGCATGTGGGGAAGGGCCGGCGGCGCAATCGGAAAGCGGTCCGTCTACCGAGGCCTCGACCACAGACGGGGCGGTGACCGACTGGCCCGCCATCCATCTGGACCAGATCCAGGAGCGCCTCGTGGACGGCGAAAACGCGGCCCGCCGGGACTACCGGCTCGCGTTGGAGCAGTGTCGCGCAACCAGCCTGCCTGTTCGCGAACTCGGCGCTGACGAGCTGGAGCGGCTCGGCACAACCCACGTCAGGATGTGGGTGTCGCCCGACATCGAGGTGATGCGAGACGAACAGTGGACGCTCGGACTGCAGAGCGATGCGCCTGGCGACACCTGCCTGTTCCGACTCGTCTACAGCGGCCAGTACAGCTATGCCGACGGGTCGGTCGAAATGGGCCGTGCGCTTGGCGAGGCGGCCGAAGGCGCGGCGGCGGCCGAGGCGATGCCGGGCGGGGAGATCCTTCCACGCTTCGCACTGGACGGGGCTGCGCGCGTGCCACCGGGATACACCGCGACGGGCAACGCCCGGGTGGCGGGTCATGCCTGCCGCCTGTGGCGGGGTCGTGGACTCGAAGGGGAGATCGAGCAATGCCTGTGGTCGGGTGGTCGGTCCTTCGGATTCGACGATCAGGACGTCGGGGAAGGCTGCAGTCCCACGCGTCCCATCGACGCCAGCCTGGGATCGATCGTGCTGTCGCAGGAGCCCGTGGACGGTCGGGGGTGCCGCATCAGTACCCGCGCGTTCACGGTCGGTGCCGCGCTTGACGCGCAGGCCTATGGCTCGCCCGACGCGGCGGGGGGCACTTGAAGACCTGCGGGGCAGCGCCGGCGCGCGGGCAGGTCCGGTATCGCGCATGCCGCCGGACGCAACGCGGGCAGTCGCTGACCGAAGTGGCGGTCATGGCGGCCGTCCTGGTGCCGCTGTTCCTGCTGGTGCCGGTCCTCGCCAAATACGTGCACCTGCAGCACAAGGGTGAGCAGATGGCGCGGTCCGCGGCGTGGGAAGCCACGGTCACGAAGGACTACCAGGGAACGCCCAATCGCGCGCAGATGGAGCGCGTGCTGCTGGCGCGGCATTTCGCCCCCGCCGATGCGCCGATCACGACGCGCATCCCTGCGCCGCCGGCGCCATCCACGCCGGTCCAGGACGTGTTCCTCAACACGTTCAGCAACCAGCCCCTGCTGCGTCGCGCCGATGTCGAACTCGGTGCCTACCAGAATACTGGCGCACCCGGTCTCTCCGACGACGTGCTCGAGCTGCTGGAAGCGACCCCGGGCGAATTCCCCCCCAACAACAAGGGGTTTATCCGCACCGACGTCCAACTCAATCCTCAGAACCTGCGCATGGCGGACGGCCGCCCTGCGGCCTACCTCGCGCCGTTCGACACCATCAACCTGCGCATGCGCTCGCACCAGGTGCTGCTGACGGACGCCTGGAACGCGGCCGGCGGCGGCACCGGACGCTCGCCGCATCCGCGCAGCGTATCCAAGCAGGTCTGCTCGCTGGTGCCGACGTGCTGGGTCGGCAGCGGGCTGCCCGATTTCAATATCCCCGATGCGATCCCGGTGATCGGCGTGCTCGACAACCTGGAGATCGGTCATATCGAACCCGACATCGTGCCCAGCAACCGGCTTGAGCCCTATGCGCGTCGCTAGGACGGTGGTGTGGACGGCGCTGCTGTCGCTCGTGGTCCCCGCCCTGGCGTGGGGGGGCTCGTGGCCCGACGTCCCGCGTCCGGACGATGCGCAGAGCATCGACGTCGCGGAGAACATGCTGTTCAACGGGCTGCCCATGAGCACCCGCAAGTTCCGGACGCGCGCCCGTCCCGACCAGGTGGCCGCGTTCTACCGCGACACGTGGGCGGGCGAGATCGTGGAGAACGACCTCGGACACGCCACCGTTCTCGGCCATCTGGACGGCCGGCACTACATCACCGTGCAGATCGAGGGCATGGGCGGCGGCACCGAAGCCACCATCGGGATCATGGATACACGCGCCACCCGGCCCGACCGTCCACCGGGTGACTGGCTGGTGCGACCGGCCAACACCGAAGTGCTCAGCGACATCCAGTACCTGGACCTGTCCGACAAGCCACGCACGCTGACGCTGCGCAACACGCTGGGCCCCAGCCAGAACTACCTGTTCTACCGCAAGCGCCTGACGGCCGACGGCTGGACGCCGGAGGGGCCGGGCTGCTCGATCATGGCCAGCCGGTGCCTGGTGGAATTCCAGCGCAGCGGAGCGCGCCTTTCCCTCGCACTGCAGCGCGATGGCAGCCACACCACCGTTCTGGTCAACCGCACCGGGAAGTGAGGCGGCTCATGTACAGGGGGAATCGCACACGGCACCGCGCCGGACGTCGTCGGCAGGCCGGCCAGGGGCTGGTCGAATACACCGTGCTGCTGATGTGCGTGGTGCTGATCCTCGTGGCCAACCCCAACGTCATCCTGGAGCTCGTCCAGGCCATCCAGGACGCCTACGTCGCCTTCGTAGACGCCATCTCCCGCTCGTGGATCCCACTCACCTGAAGAAATGCGCATGGCAACCCTCAATCGAAACGTGCTCTACATCGGCGTCGCGCTGATGCTCGGCCTCGTGGCCGCCGTGGCCACCGTCGGCTACATCCGCACCGAGGTCGACGAGCGCACGCGCGACGCCGCCACGGAAATGGTGCCGGTCGCGGTACCCAAGCGCGACATGGACATCGGCACCGTCATCCAGGAGGCCGACCTGGCGGTGCGCGAAGTGCCGACGGACTTCGTGCCGGCCGACGCGGTGACGCCGGACAACTACGCCGAACTGATGGGCCGGATGCTGCGCGCGCCGGTGCGCGAGGGTGCGCCCCTGCCGGGCGCTGCGCTGGTGCCGCTGTACGACCAGTTCTCGCGCCTGATCGAGGCGGGCAAGGTCGGCTACACGCTGCAGGTGGACGAGACCAATTCCATCTCCGGCATGGTCGCGCCGGGCGATCGCGTCGACATCCTGATGTCGGTCGAACAGGACGGCGGCAATACCCGCGTGCTGCCGCTGCTGGAGGACATCAACGTGCTGGCCACCGGCACGCGGGTCGGTGAGCAGATCACGGAAGAAGAGGGTGCCCTCGGGTACTCGACGATGACGCTTGAGCTTCTGCCGCAGCACGCCGAACGCCTGGCGGTCGCCGACAAGGCGGGCGAGCTGCGCGTGCTGCTGCGGCAGCGTGACGATGAGGCGGCCTTCGGCCTGAACGGGCTGACGGAAAACGAACTGCTTCGCGGGGCTCCGCGGCCGGCGGTATATCGCCCGCGCGCGCGGGGTGTGGAATTCATCATTGGGGGTGGAAGTTGAGGGGATTGATCATGGGGCGTGCAGGCGCCCGGGCCTGCGCACTGGCGTTGCTGCTTCCGATGTCGATCGGCATCGCGGGGGCCACCGGGGCCGCGCAGGACGGCGCGCAGGACACCGCGGCGATGCAGGCCATCGAACAGGCCGGCCAGATGCTGCGCGATGCCGCGCCGTCTCCGCCGGCCGCCAGCGAGCCGGCCGGGGCCACCTATGTACCGGAATCGAGCGAGATCGAAGCGGGCCGCACGGCCAACGCCGCGTCGCCCGCGTCCATCGACCTGTCCGGACAAGGCATGTTGCCGGCCGAGCTCACGCTGTATGCCGGCCAGGTGGTGGTGCACGGCACCGATGCCGCACTGCGCCGGGTGGCGGTCGGCAGCGGCCAGCTGCTGGACGTCAAGACGCTGGGCAGCCGTGAGCTGGTGATCATCGCCAACGAGCCGGGCAACACCGCGCTGCACCTGTGGTTCCAGGACGGCTCCCAGCGCGACATCCCCGTCACCATCGTGGGCGACAACCTGGGCCAGGCCGCGCGCGTGCTGCAGACCATGCTGGGTCCCACCAGCAAGGCCCGTGTATCCATCGTCGGCGGGAACGTGGTCGTCACGGGGCAGGACATCAGCCAGGCCGACTGGGCGCGGATCGAGGAGATGCGCAAGGCGTACCCGAGCATCGTCAACCTCGGTGGCGTCGATGCCGTGGGCATGCGCCCCATGGTGATGATGGACGTGCAGATCATGGAGTTCGACCGCAACGCGCTGGAGGAGCTCGGCATCCGGTGGGACAGCACCATCGACGGCCCCAACGCGGGCGCGCTGTACGACTCGTCGTCGTCCGACTTCCGGATCCTGCCGGAGGGCAGCCCGTTCGATGACGAGGAGTTCGACGGCCTGGCCAACCCGGTGCAGACGGCCTTCGGCATCGCCACGTCCATCACCTCGCGCATCAACCTGCTCGTCAACCGCGGCAAGGCCTACGCACTCGCGTCGCCGCACCTGAGCACGCGCAGCGGCGGCGAAGCCAACTTCCTCGTGGGCGGTGAGGTGCCGATCCCCGTGTCGTCGCTGTTCGGGCAGACGCAGGTGGAGTTCAAGGAGTACGGCATCCGTCTGGACATCTCGCCGGTGGTGAACGCCTCCGGCGACATCCTGACCTCGATGATGGCGGAGGTGAGCCGGATCGATCCCAGCGTGGTAGTCGCCGGTATTCCCGGGTTCGTGACGCGACGCACCCAGACCGAAGTCAACGTGCGCGACGGCCAGACGATCGTCATTTCCGGCCTGACCGACATCAACGCCGCCAAGTCCGCCGACAAGTTCCCGTTACTGGGTGACATCCCGATCCTCGGACGGCTCTTCCGCTCCGACCAGTTCCGGGCCAGCCAGACCGACCTGGTGGTCTTCGTCACCCCGCGCGTGGTCGGCGCGGATTCGCAGGAAAACGCCGACAGGCTGGAGAAGGGCCGCCGCATCCGCGAGGACTTCGACCGGGACCTGGGCGGGAAGCTCTGAGACGGCCATGTTCGACGTACTGATCGAAACCGGTAATCGCGAACCCCGCCAGGTGCGCTGCCTGCATCGCGAGTGCGGCATCGGCCGCGGCGACGGCAACCTGGTGATGCTGCAGGGGTGGAACATCGGCAGCCGCCACGCCGCGCTCAAGCGGCTCGACGAAGGCGTCTTCATCGAGCCGCTCGGCGGCGGCCGCGCGGCGGTCCTCGTCAACGGGCGCAAGCTGAAGGAAGCGCATGGGCCGCTGGACCGCCAGGATCTGGTCGAGATCGGCGAGTACCGCATCCGGGTACTGAGCGAGGAGCCGCGCAAGGCGGCGGCGCCGGCCGCGAACGAACCGATCGCGCCACCCCGCCCCGCGCCGGCGCCCGTCGCCGCGGCCCCGGAGCCGGCAGCGGCGGAGCGCTCGGACTCGCGCGAGCTGGCGCGTTCCACCGACCTGCCGCCGGACATCAACGTGTGGCGCGCGCGTGTCCACGGCGCGCTGGTCAAGCAGATGGACCTGCGTCGCGTGGATGTGCGCAGCCTCAGCGACGAGGCGCTGCGCGACGCCACCATGAAGCTCATCGACGAGATCATGGCCCGCGAGTTCGCCGACCTGCCGCGCAACATCAACCCCCGCCGGCTGGCCAAGCAGGTGCTGGACGAGGCCATCGGCCTGGGGCCGCTGGAAGACCTGATCGACGACAACACGGTCACCGAGATCATGGTGAACGCGTTCGACCAGATCTACATCGAACGCAACGGCCGCATCGAGAAATCCGACGTGTGCTTCACCAGCGAGCGCGCCGTGCTCTCGGCGATCGAGCGCATCGTGACGCCGCTGGGCCGCCGCATCGACGAAAGCTCGCCGATGGTGGACGCGCGCCTGAAGGACGGCTCGCGCGTCAATGCGATCATCCCGCCCGTCGCGCTGCGGGGCGCCAGCCTCAGCATCCGCAAGTTCGCCAAGCGCAAGCTCACCGGCGAGGACCTGCTGACGTTCGGCTCGATGAGCCCGCAGATGCTCGAGTTCCTCACCATCGCAGTGCGCGAGCGGCGCAACATCGTGGTGACCGGCGGCACCGGCTCGGGCAAGACCACGCTGCTGAACATCCTCTCCAACTTCATCCCCGCGACCGACCGCGTGGTCACCATCGAGGACGCGGCCGAGCTCAAGCTGGTGCAGCCCAACCTGGTCGCGCTGGAGGCGCGTCCACCCAACCTGGAGGGCAAGGGCCAGATCACCATCCGCGACCTGGTCAAGAACGCGCTGCGCATGCGGCCCGACCGCATCGTCGTCGGCGAGTGCCGCGGCGGCGAGGCGCTGGACATGCTGCAGGCCATGAACACCGGCCACGAAGGCTCGTTGACCACCGCGCACGCCAACAACCCGCGCGAGGCGCTGTCGCGCCTGGAGGTGATGGTGCTGATGTCGTCCATGGACCTGCCGATGCAGGTCGTGCGCGAGCAGATCGCTTCGGCGGTGGACCTGATCGTGCACCAGCGCCGCTACCCCTGCGGCTCGCGCAAGGTCAGCCACATCACCGAGATCACAGGGTTGGAGAGCGGCACCATCCAGATGCAGGACGTGTTCCTGTTCCGTGCGCGCAACCATGCCGGTGCCGACGGCCGGGTCGAAGGCGACTTCGTGGCGACCGGCGCGGTGCCGGAGTTCTACGAGGAGTTGGCCGAGCGCGGCGTGCCGGTGGACCTGGCGATCTTCCGCAAGCCCGGGAGCGCGGAATGACGGCGTGGATGATCGGCGCACTGGTGTTCCTGGGCGTCGCGTCGGCCGGCATCGTCGCGGTGCAGGCCAGCGACCGGTTCATGCAGCGCTACCAGGAAAGCTTCGTCAACCAGGCGCGCGTCAACCTGGCCGACATGTTCATGTTCATGGATACCGGCACGCTGTTCGCGCTCAACATCGGGCTGCTCGTCCTGGTGCCCCTTCTGCTGTGGGCCCTGTCGGGCAACCTGCTGCTGGCCGTGGTGGCGCTGGTCCTGGTGGCGGTGCTGCCGCGCAAGGTCTACACGTGGATGCGGCAGCGACGCATCGATCGCATCCAGGAGCAGTTGCCCGACGGGCTGCTGATGCTGGCGGGCAGCATGAAGGCCGGTATCGGCTTCGCCCCCGCCATGGAGGCGATGGTCGCCGACGGCATGCCGCCGCTGGCGCAGGAGCTCGCGCTGGTGCTGCGCGAGCAGCGCATGGGCGTCAAGACGGAAGAGGCGCTGGACCATTTCGCCGAGCGCGTGCCGGTCCAGGACGTAAAGCTGTTCGTATCGGCCGTGCAGATCTCGCGCGAGGTCGGCGGCAACCTGGCCGAGAGCCTGACCATCCTGGCCGAGACCCTGCGCCGCCGGCTGATCATGGAAGGCAAGGTCAAGGCACTGACCGCGCAGGGCCGCCTGCAGGGCATCGTGATGGCGATGCTGCCGGTGGCGATGGTCGGCTTCCTCGCCTTCGCCTATCCCGAAACCATGCGTCCCATGTTCCACACGCCCGTCGGCTGGGCGGTGATCGCCGTGTGCGCGGTCATGGAATATCTGGGCTACCGCATGTGCCGCAAGATCATGACGATCGACGTATGAGTGCCTGGCTGATCCTCATTGCGCTGGCGGCCGCGGGTGCGGTCGGGGTGGCGTTCGTCGCGACCCGCAATCTGCTCCAGCAGGTTCCCGCGGAAGACCGCCACTACCAGGACCCGCTGCCCCGCGGGCTGCAGCTGATCTGGCCGGTGGTCACCGCCACCACCCTGGCCATCGCACCGCGGCTGAAGTCGGCGCAGCTGGAAAAGACCCATCGCGCGCTGCAGTCGGCCGGCCAGGATTACGTGCTGACGCCGGAGAGCCTGTACGGCCTGCGCCTCGTAGCGGCCCTGATCGTGACCGCCTTCTTCGTCCTGCTGGCGGTGATGCTGGGGCGTGCCAGCGCAGGCGCGCTGGCGATGTGCGTCGTGTTCGGCGCGCCGCTGGGCTGGATGTACCCGACCCTGTGGCTCAGCGAGAAGCGCAACCTGCGGCGGCGCAAGGTGGTCAAGGACCTGCCCACCTACCTGGACTTCATCACCATGGCGGTGGAGGCCGGCCTCAACATCACCGGCGCGATCGAACAGGCCGTGCACAAGGGGCCGCCGGGCCCGCTCGGCCAGGAGTTCGCGCGGATGCTGCGCGACCTGCGCGCCGGCCTGCCCCGCGCAGAGGCCCTGCGGCGCATGGCCGACCGCATGGACATCTCGCAGATCTCCAACTTCACCAGTGCGCTGATCCAGGCCGACCGCGTCGGCGCCAGCCTGAGCGATGCGCTGCGTGCGCAGGCGGGCCAGCGCCGCGAAGAACGTTTCCTGCGCGCGGAGAAGCTTGCGCTGGAGGCCCCGGTCAAGATGATGCTGCCGCTGGTGATGTTCTTCTTCCCGCTGATCTTCCTGGTGCTGGCGTACTTCATTTTCCTGCAGATGAAACAGCAGGGGATCCTGTGACGCCGGGGCGCCTGTGCCGGGATGGCGCGTGCGTGGTGCCGACGGTCTGGCGCGCGGACCGCTGGTGGAGCCGCCTGCGCGGGCTGCTCGCGCGTCCGCCGCTGGCCGACGACGGCCGTGAAGCGCTCTGGCTGTCTCCGTGCAACTCGGTGCATACGTTCTGGATGCGCTACCCGATCGACGTGCTGTTCCTGGACCGCGGCGGCCGCGTGCTGGGGTGGCGCGAGGGCCTCGCGCCCTGGCGCGCCTGCCTGCAGGCCGGCGCGTATGCGGCGATCGAACTGCGCGCGGGCGGGTTGTCCCGACTCGGCCCGGTCAAAGGGGAGGTGTTGCAATGGCAGGCCACCGCGGCATGAGGGCGCCACGACGCACGACAGGGAAGCCACCACGCCGGCAGCGGGGCCAGTCCCTGCTGGAGTTCTGCATCGTGGTGCCGGCCTTCATCTTCATGCTGCTGGGCGTCTTCCAGTTCATGCTGATCTACCGCGCCAAGGCGACGCTGGACTACGCGTCGCTGGAGGCCGCGCGTGCCGGTGCGGTGCACCAGGCCAAGATCGGCGAGATCCAAATGGGGTTGGTGCGAGGGCTGACGCCGTTATACGTGGATTCCCCTGGTCTGGCGGGCGCTTTTGAGGGTCGCCGCAAAGCGGAAATGGATGTCCGCCTCTACAGCGACATCGACATCATCAGCCCCACGCGTGCGGCCTGGAACGAGTTCGCCGAAGTCCAGTGGAACGGCAAGCGCGCACTGCCCAACGACAACCTCGCCTACCGCGACACCCGCGTCGGCAGCAGCGGCGTGAGCGTGCAGGACGCCAACATCCTCAAGATCCGGGTCCGCTACTGCTACCCGATGATCGTGCCGTTCGTCGACCGGGTCATCCAGGGCGTGTCGGAGCTCATCACGGAAGGCGACACCTGGCGGCAGGACCTGCGGTGCTCGGTGGGCAGCTACAGCCGCCTGCGGCTGGAGTCCTACGCGATCGTGCGCATGCAGTCGCCCATCGAAAACGCGGCCGGACTGCGCTGACGTGATGGGGCGACGTCTCGCCGCCGCATCGGCGCTGGCACTGCTGTGCGGTACGGCCGCGGCCGCCGGTACGGCCGGCCGCGCCCCGGATGTCACCTTGCATGCGGTGGCGACGGGCATGGGGCCGGTGCGCCAGCAGGCGCCCATGATGCTCAAGGTCCATCTGGCGGACGCGCGCCTGCGCATCGACTTCGACGCCCCCGCCGGCGCCGGCGGCTACCTGCTGGCCGACACCGGGGCCCGGCAGGCGTGGCTGGTCAGCGAGGCCGGCGAGGTCGCGCTGCCGGTCCCGACCCCGGTGTGGACGGCCTTCCGGGTCGACCCGGCGGCGCCGTGCGCAGGCATGCGCGCGCGCTGCGAGCCCGGTCCCGCGGATGTCGTCGCGAACCGGCTGGTCCAGACCTGGCGCTACCGCGACGCCGACGGCCGGGGGCCCGACGGCACCGACCGGGGCACGTTGTCGGTGGACCCGCGCACCGGCCTGGTCATGGCGTTCACCGGCCGTCTCGCAGGACGCGCCGCCGTCCGCGAGTTCCGGGTCACGGCGGTGGACCAGGCGCCGCTCGAGAAGGCCTTGTTCGAGTTGCCGCGCACGCTGGAGCAGGTCGAAACCCGGTCGCGAAGCCGCACGCGCGATGGCGAACCGGATCGGTCTCGCCGCGTGCCGTAACGGGCGGGCCGCTGCGCCGCACGCGTTCCCTGTTTCAACGCATTGTCCAAGAAGGAGTTCCCATGCGTCGTACTGCTGTCGCCCCCACCCGCGCCCTGCTGGGCCTGGGCCTGCTCTCCGTTGCGCTGGCCGCGTGCCAACCCGAGGCGCCGTCCACCGACGGGACCGCCACCGGACCCACCACCGCGGGCGCTGAGGCCGAACCGGCCGGGAAGGCCGACGCGGAGCCGGCGGCCCCCGCGGGCTTCGACATGGAGGCGGTGCCGGTCTCCGACGCCGCGCTCGGCGACTTCCCCTACTTCGATCTGCCAGAGGGCTACGGCAACCCCAACCGCGCTGTCCCGGTCCGCGACTTCGATCGCGTGGCCGTGTGGACGGGCGACCGGCTGGAGTGGGTGGAAGGTCGGATCTTCGAATCGTTCGTGCAGGCGCTCAACGGCAAGGGCTGGTCGCGGCTGGAGGTGGTGCGCAACCTCGATCACCAGGTGCGCCAGGCCGGGGGGGTGAAGGTCACCGAGTCCAAGCCGTCGAAGGCGGCCATCGAGCAGTGGGACGGGGAACAGGCGTACTCGGAAGGCCGCGGCGACATCTACAACGCGGAGGTGGCGACCTGGCTGGTGCGACGTGCCGATCGCGACATCTGGCTGCACTTCGTCGGCGACACCGCCGGGGGGTCGTGGATGGTGATCGAGTCGGCGCCGTTCGAACCCACCGCCGCGCTGCGGCCGGCCAGCGAGCTCAAGCAGCAGCTCGATGTCGACGGCAAGGTCGCACTGCAGGTCAACTTCGCCACCGACAAGGCGGAGATCCTGCCCGAGTCACGGCCGCAGATCGACGAAGTGGTCCAGCTGCTGCAGGACGACCCGGGCCTTGAGCTTTCGGTGGACGGGCATACCGACAGCACCGGCGACGCCGCACGCAACATGGCCCTGTCGGAAGCCCGTGCCGCGTCCGTGGTGGCGGCGCTGGCCTCCAAGGGCATCGACCCCGGCCGGCTGCAGGCGAAGGGCTACGGCCAGACGCAGCCGGTGGCCGACAACGGGAGCGAAGCCGGCAAGGCGAAGAACCGGCGCGTGGAACTGGTGCGGCAGTGACCTGACGCACCGGCGTCGCGTCGCCGGGTCTACGGCGGCGCGGATGCCGGGAGCGGGGGCAGCCTGAAAAACACGGCGGCGGTCTCGGTGGTCGCCGCCGCCGTGGCCTCCACCGTCTCGCCGCGGTCGCGCGCCAGCTCCTCGACGATATGCGGCAGGAACATCGGCTCGTTTCGACGGTCCCTGGGCGCGGGCTTGAGCGAGCGCGGCAGCAGGTAGGGCGCGTCGGTTTCCACCATCAGCCGGTGGGCGGGGATGTTGCCGACGATCTCGCGCAGGTGCCGGCCGCGGCGTTCGTCGCACAGCCATCCGGTGATGCCGATGTGCCAGTCATGGTCGAGGCACTCGAACAGTTCCTCGCGGGTGCCGGTGAAGCAGTGCACCACCGCCGGGCCGATGCGGCCCTCGAAGTTGCGCATGATCGCCACGAAGTCGGCATGCGCGTCGCGCTGGTGCAGGAACAGCGGCTTGCCGGTGTCCACGGCGATCTGCAACTGGCGCTCGAATGCGCGGCGCTGGGCGGGACGGGGCGAGAAGTCGCGGAAGTAGTCCAGGCCGCACTCCCCGACCGCGACCACGGCGTCGTGCTCGAGCAAGGCGCGCATCTCGGCGTCGCACTCGTCGGTGTACTCGGTCGCGTGGTGTGGATGCACGCCCGCCGTGGCGATGAGGATGCCGGGGTGCGCCTGTGCCAGCGCCAACGCCTGGGGCGAGTGCTCGCGGCTGGCGCCGGTGACCACCATGCGCGCCACGCCGGCGGCGCGCGCGCGGGCGATCACTGCATCGCGGTCGTGGTCGAAGGATTCGTGGGTGAGGTTGGCGCCGATGTCGATGAGCTGCATCGCGAAAGTCTAGCGTGCGCGCGGGCAGGACCCCGTGGGGCGGCGTGCACGGCAGGGGAGACCGCGTGCGACGCCGTGATGGCCCGCGCGCTGCACCGCCGGTCGCGGGTGCGCGCGCGATGACTCCACCCGCCGCCGCCGCGCCGGCCGGGGGAGGCACGCGCCGCTCGGCCGTATCCTTCTCGCGTGGACGCCACCGCTTTTCCCATCGACACCCTGCTGCCGCGCATCCGCGACAGCCTCGCCTCACACCCGCGGCTGGTGCTGGAAGCGCCGCCGGGCGCCGGCAAGACCACGCAGGTGCCGCCGGCCCTGCTGGACGCGCCGTGGCTCGAGGGGCGCCGCATCCTGGTGCTGGAGCCGCGACGGGTCGCGGCGCGCGCCGCCGCGCATTTCATGGCGGCCCAGCGCGGCGAAGACGTGGGCGGCACCGTTGGCTACCGCATCCGCTTCGAAAACAGGGTGTCGGCCGCCACCCGGATCGAGGTTGTCACCGAAGGCATCCTCACGCGCCTGATCCAGGACGATCCGACGCTCGACGGCGTGGGTGCGATCCTGTTGGACGAGTTCCACGAGCGCCATCTCGCCGCCGACCTGGGGCTGGCGCTGGCGCTGGACGTGCAGGCGTCGCTGCGTGACGACCTGCGCATCGTGGTGATGTCCGCCACGCTCGATGGCGAGCGGCTGGCGACCTTCCTCGATGCGCCCCGCATCGCCAGCGAGGGGCGCGCCTTCCCGGTCGAGGTCGCGCACTTCGCCGCGCGTCGCGATGAACGGCTGGAGCACCAGACCAAGCGCGCCGTCGAGCAGGCGCTGGCATCGCATCCGGGGGATGTGCTGGTCTTCCTGCCGGGGCGCCGCGAGATCGCGCGCGTTGAGGCGTTGCTGCAACCGCTGTCACGCGAGGCGGCGCGCGAACCGTTCGATGTGCTCGCCCTCCACGGCGATCTGCCGGTCGAACAGCAATCGCGCGTGCTCCAGCCCGCGCCCGACCGCACGCGCCGGGTGGTGCTGGCCACCAACGTCGCCGAGTCCAGCGTGACGTTGCCGGGCGTGCGCGTGGTCATCGACAGCGGGCTGGCGCGCGAACCGCGCTACGACCCCAATTCCGGCTTTCCGCGCCTGGACGTGGTCGCCATCTCGCAGGCCTCCGCCGACCAGCGCGCCGGTCGCGCCGGTCGCGTCGCCGAAGGGTGGGCGTACCGCCTGTGGCCGGCGTCGCAACGGCTGGAGCCGCAGCGCCGTGCCGAAATCGGACAGGTCGAGCTCGCCGGGCTGGCATTGGAGCTGGCGGCCTGGGGCCATGCCGACCTGCGCTTCGTCGACGCGCCGCCCCCGGGGCCTCTGGCGGCCGCGCGTGACCTGCTGCAGGGACTGGGCGCGCTCGACGGTGCGGCAATCACCGCGCGCGGGCGGCGCATGCTCGGCCTCGGCACGCACCCGCGGCTGGCGGCCATGCTGCTGGCGGCCGACGACGGCACCGGTCGCGCATTGGCGTGCGACCTGGCCGCGCTGGTCGAGGCGCGCGACCCGCTGCGCGACGGGAGCGACGCGCTGGCGGCGCGGTGGCGGGCGCTGGCGGCGTTCCGGCGTGGCCGCATGCCGGCGACGGCATCGCGATCGGCGCTCGCCGCCATCGACCAGGCGGCGCGCCAATGGCGGCGCCGTGTGCGAGCGTCCGAAGCACCCGAGGCCGTCGAGGCCCACCGCCTGGGCGACCTGCTGGCCCATGCCTACCCGGATCGCGTGGCCCGCCAGCATGCCGACGACGCGTGGCGCTATCAGCTCGCCAACGGCCGCATCGCACGGCTGCAGGACGACAGCGCGCTGCTGGGCGAGCCGTGGCTGGTGGTGACCACGTTGCGTCACGACCGCCGCGATGTGCGGATCCAGCAGGCCGCACCGGTCGATGAGGCTGCGCTGCGGCGCGACTTCGCCAGCCGTTTCGCCACCGAGGACCGGGTGGTGTGGGACAACAGCACGCGCGGCATCGCGGCGGTGCGCGAGTCGCGTTTCGACCGCATCGTGCTGGAGCGCCGGCCGCTGGCGCGACCCGACCCCTCGCGGTACGCGGAAGCGCTCGTCGATGCCGTGCGCCAACTCGGGTTGTCGGCGTTGCCGTGGACGGACGCCACCGTGCAATGGCGCGCGCGCGTGCAGTGCACGCGCCAGTGGCACCCCGAAGCCGGGCTGCCCGACCTGTCGGATGACGCGCTCATGGCCTCCCTCGACGCCTGGCTGGCGCCGGCGCTGGCGGGCAAGACACGGCTGGACGCGCTGGACGAAGCCGGGTTCACCGAAGCGCTGAAGTCGCGGCTGGACTGGTCGCAGCGCACGCGCGTCGACACGGCCGCGCCCCCGCGCATCCGCGTGCCGTCGGGCCAGGAGCGTCGCATCGAGTACGCCCTCGACGAGGCGGGTTCACCGCGACCGCCGGTGCTGCCGGTCAAGTTGCAGGAACTGTTCGGACTGGCCGACACGCCCCGCATCGTCGACGGCCGCGTGCCGCTGACCCTGCACCTGCTGTCGCCCGCGGGCCGCCCCTTGCAGGTCACCCAGGACCTGCGGGGCTTCTGGGAGCGCACCTACCCCGAGGTGCGCAAGGAAATGAAGGGCCGCTACCCGCGCCACCCGTGGCCGGACGACCCGTGGAGTGCGACCGCCACCCACCGCGCCAAGCCGCGCGGGACCTGAGTGTCTGCTCGACTCCCGCGCATGCGGCCGTACGCACGCGAGAGCATCGCTCCATTCAGCCGGCAGCCGGCAAGCCGCCGGGCCGATCACGTCCCATCAACGGTGCCGCACCGAGACTGCAAGCCGTTTCCCTCCTCTTTCCATGGGTTCAACATGAGCACGTTCAACTCCATTTCCGACCGCGCGCTGGACCTGGCGAACTCGGTTGGTGACAACCTCAAGCACGCCGTTCCCCACGCGGGGAAGTGGCTGGAAGCCGGCGCCAAGCTGGGCGCACTGAAGGGCGGTGCGCGCGTGGCCGGCCTGCTGGTGCGGCGCAATCCCGCCATCGCCATTGCGACGGCCGCTGGTGCCGGACTCCTCTGGTACGCCGCCCGCCGCAAGGCGCGTCAGGCCGAAAACAGCAACGGCTCGATCGAAGGGTCGTCCAAGCGCGTCGAGGCCAAGCGCACGACCGCGCGCAAGCGGCCGGCCCGCAAGCGCACCACGCGCCGCGCAAGCGCGACCACGTCGGCCGGCTGACGACGGCTACTTGCAACAACGGCCCACGCCGTTGTTGCACGGGCGAACAGAAAAACGCCAGGCTTTGAGCCTGGCGTTTCTCATTTGCGTGGTGCAGGCGGCCGAGGCTCGACCCGGGGTCAGCCCTTCGAAGCAGCAGCACCCGCGACCGGCAGTTCGATCACGAAGCGCGATCCGCCGTTCTTGCGGTCCTCGTACCAGAGCTGGCCTCCGGCATCGGCAATGATCTGGCGCGCCAATGACAGGCCCAGGCCACTGGAAATCCCGTCGTCGCCCTCGTGCAGCCGAGTGAACGGCTTGAACAGCTCACGCTGGCGCGATGCCGGGATACCGGGCCCCCGGTCGGCGACCACCAGCTGCCAGAAGCCCGGCGCGCCGGCGCGGCCCAGCAGCAGCAGCTTGCTGTTGGGGGCGTACTTGATGGCGTTGGTCACCAGGTTCTCGCTGACCTGTCGCAGCACGCGCTCGTCGATGGCGACGGCGGCGTTCTCGGGCGGCATCGCCACCTCGACCTCGATGCCACGGGCATCGAGCTGGATCTCGTAGCGGTTGCACAGCCACTGCAGTGTCTCGCCCAGGGACGCGCGCATTTCGCTCGACGGCCGCCGGGCACCGGACTGGGTTTCCAGGTAGTGGCGGATGTAGCCGAGCGCATCGTCCGCGCTCTCGTGGATCATTTCCAGGTAGCGCGGCACGCGCTCGGGCTTGCAGCCGTCGCTGCGCAGCAGGTCGGCGGCGAACAGCACGCTGGTCAGCGGGTTCTTGAGGTCGTGCGCGACCAGGTTGACCAGCTCCTCGCGCTCGCGTGCGACCCGCTCCAGGCGGTCGCGGGTCATCTTCAGGCCGATGTGGGCATTGACCCGCGCCAGCAGCTCCTCGGGCAGGAACGGCTTGGTCACGTAATCGACCACGCCGGCATCGAACGCGCGCAGCAGCAGGTCGCGGTCCTGCGCCGCGGTCACGAACACCACCGGCACGCGCAGCGGCGGCGCCTGCGCACGCAGCGCGGACAGCACGTCGAAGCCGTCCATGCCGGGCATCATCATGTCGAGCAGGACGAGGTCCGGCGGGTTGGCCTCGAACTGCGCAAGCGCGTCCTCGCCGTTACCCGCCGTCACGACTTCATAGCCCTGGCGGCTGAGCAGGTTGCTGACCACCCGCAGGTTGGCGGCCTGGTCGTCGACGACCAGGATGCGGCCGGTGCTTGCGGCTGTGGCGGTCATTCTTGAGGTGGATCCCCGTGAGCCGGTCACGCGTTCAAGAGCGCGACGTTGGCAATGCTGAACAGGCGAAAGTTAGCAGAAATGATCTGCAGCCGAGCGGTCCAACGTGAACCGTTCAGCAAATGGAACGCGATCGAGGTGGGGACGCGGCCTGTCCGCTGCGTTCCGTTCGATCGGCCGCGCTCACGCCAGCGCTCGCCACGCACCGGGCGCCAGGCCGTCGAGCCGGTACCCGCCGACCGCGACGCGCACCAGCCGCAGGGTCGGCAGGCCGACGGCGGCGGTCATGCGGCGTACCTGTCGGTTGCGGCCCTCGGTGATCGTCAGCGACAGCCAGGCGTCCGGCACGGTCTTGCGGAACCGCACGGGCGGGTCGCGCGGCCACAGCGTCGGCGGCTCCAGCGGCGACACCTGCGCCGCCCGCGTCGGGCCGTCCTTCAATGCCACGCCGTCGCGCAATTGCGCCAGCTGGCCGGGCGACGGGTCGCCCTCGACCTGCACCCAGTAGGTCTTGGGCTGCTTGTGGCGCGGGTCGGTGAGCCGGTGCGCCAGTGCGCCGTCGTCCGTCAGCAGCAGCAGGCCTTCGCTGTCGTGGTCCAGCCGGCCCGCAGCGTAGACGCCGGGCGGCAGCCCGAAGCCGGCCAGCGTCGGACGCGGCGGCACGGAGCGGTCGGTGAACTGGCACAGCACGCCGAACGGTTTGTTGAAGGCGATCAGCACGTCGGGCGGCAGGAGGGCGGGCCGGACACTGTAGCGGCTGCCGACCCGCGCGCAGGCCCCTACTACAATGCGCGCGATGAGCACGCCCCCCGATACCGATTTCGACCGCGTCCGCGATTACCTCACCGGCCTGCAGGACCGCATCTGCAGCGCGATCGAAGCCGCGGACGGACGCGCCCGTTTCATCGAGGATGCGTGGACGCGGGCGCCGGCCGCGGCCGGGGGAAGCGGGCTGGCCGGTGGCGGTGGGCGCACCCGCATCCTGCGCGACGGCGCGGTGTTCGAGCAGGCCGGCATCGGGTTCTCCGACGTGTCCGGCCACGCCTTGCCGCCGGCCGCGACCGCGGCCCGGCCCGAACTGGTCGGCGCGTCGTGGCGCGCGGTCGGGGTCTCGCTCGTATTCCATCCGCGCAACCCGTACCTGCCGACGACGCACGCCAACGTCCGCCATTTCCGCGCCGTGCGCGACGGCGAGACCGTCGCCTGGTGGTTCGGTGGCGGCTTCGACCTGACGCCGTTTTACCCCTTCGACGAGGACGTGCACCACTGGCATGCCACTGCGCGCGCGCTGTGCGAGCCGTTCGGTGGCCAGGCGCGCTACGACGCGCACAAGTGCTGGTGCGACGAGTACTTCTTCCTGAAGCACCGCGACGAGACGCGCGGCGTCGGCGGCCTGTTCTTCGACGACCTGCACGAGGACTTCGAGCGCGACTTCGCCTACCAGCGTGCGGTGGGCGACGGCTTCCTCGATGCGTACCTGCCGATCGTCGAACGACGCCGCGGCACGCCCTACGGCGAGCGCGAGCGCGAGTTCCAGCTCTACCGCCGCGGCCGCTATGTCGAATTCAATCTGGTGCTGGACCGCGGCACGCTGTTCGGGCTGCAGTCGGGTGGTCGCACCGAGTCGATCCTGATGAGCCTGCCGCCGCTGGTGCGCTGGGAGTACGGGTTCCAGCCCAAGCCCGGCAGCGACGAAGCGCGGCTGGCGGACTACCTGCGCCCGCGCGACTGGCTGGCCGAGCTCCAGCCCTGACGGCAGCCCTGTAGGAACGGCTTCAGCCGTGATTGGATGCCGCGACACGCACCGTGCAGGAAATCGCGGCTGAAACCGCTCCTCCATATACCGGGAGATCGCATCCGCCAGGTGAGCCCGCGGCCGAATCGCAGGCAATAAAAAGCCCCGCAGGCAGGGGGGGCCGGCGGGGCTGGTGGAGCGGGACCTGGGGAGGGGTCTTCGCTCCTGGGGATCACTCCAGGGGAGGGAGAGATCTGCGACAGGCGTTGCACCTGTCGCGAGCTATATGACCACTCCGCACATGGATGGTTCGTGAAGATCGGGGTTAAATTTTCGAAGAATTCAGGACGGATTCATTCAGCCAACTTCGGCAAACGTGTTGTTAACAAACGGCAGTAAGCGTTTTCAGTGGGCTTCCTCCCAATTGGCCCCCACCCCGCTGTCGACGACGAGCGGCACGTGCAGGTCGGCCGCCGCCGACATACGGTCGGTGACCTCGGGCAGCAGGGTGTCGACGAAGCCGGCGTCGACTTCGAACACCAGTTCATCGTGCACCTGCAGCACCATCAGCGCCCGGTCGCGGTGCGCGGCCAGCCAGCCATCGATGTCGATCATGGCGCGCTTGATGATGTCGGCCGCCGTGCCCTGCATGGGGGCGTTGATCGCCGCGCGTTCGGCGCCCGCGCGCAGGCCCTGGTTGCGGGCATGGATGTTGTCCAGGTACAGCCGGCGCCCGAACACCGTCTCGACATAGCCGCGCTCGCGCGCCTGCTCGCGGGTGCGGTCCATGAACTCGCGCACGCCCGGGTAGCGGTTGAAGTACAGCGCGATGTAGTCCTGCGCCTCGCCGCGACCGACGCCCAGCTGCTTGGCCAGGCCGAACGCGCTCATGCCGTACATCAGGCCGAAGTTGATCG
>CBIHLN010000024.1:0-32454 GCA_966210725.1 uncultured Lysobacter sp.
GTCCTGGGGGGAGTGGGGGAAGGCGACACCGGCGGGCCGGCGTCAGCGGGCGAAACGCAAAAAGCCGGCGGCGCATGGGCGCGGCCGGCTTCGCACCTCCACCACGCCGGTCACCCGACGCGGGGGAAGAGACCCGCTGTACTCAGTACAGGCGCTGGCGCTTGGTCACGTCGCGCGAGGCGCGACGGGCCTGGCGCTTCACAGCCGCGGCGGCCTTGCGCTTGCGCTCCTGGGTCGGCTTCTCGTAGAACTCGCGCTTGCGGGTCTCGGCCAGAACGCCGGCCTTCTCGCAGGTGCGCTTGAAGCGACGCAGTGCAAACTCGAACGGCTCGTTTTCGCGGACTTTGACGCTGGGCATACGGTATCTCGGTTCGGGTGGTCGGCCCGGTTCCGCCGGGCGAGCCGCGTATGATAGCGGGGTGCCTCGGGCGGATGCAAGTTGCGGCCGGGCCGCGCTTGTGAAGTGCCTGAGCCGGACGCATGGGATGGGTTCCAGCCTCATTCTCCGGTCCGACCAGCGTGCCGGTCCACGTGGCTTCGCCGGACCCTCTCCCCAACCCCTCTCCCGGCGGGAGAGGGGCTAAAGCACGGCCCGTCCCTAGCGCGCCTCCAGGCCTTGATTCCCAACCCCGGGCCCAGCCCCTAGCCCCTAGCAGCCTCCATGAAAGTCCTCGGCATCGAAACCAGCTGCGACGAAACCGGCGTGGCCGTGTACGACACGGAGGCCGGCCTGCGGGCGCACGCCCTGTACAGCCAGGTCGCGCTGCATGCCGAGTACGGCGGCGTGGTGCCGGAGCTGGCCAGCCGCGACCACGTCCGCAAGCTGCTGCCGCTGATCCGCCAGACCCTGGGCGAGGCGGGCATGGCGGTGGACGAACTCGACGGCGTGGCCTACACCGCCGGCCCCGGGCTGGTGGGCGCGCTGCTGGTCGGCGCCGGGGTGGCGCGGTCGCTGGCCTGGGCGCTGGACGTGCCGGCCGTGGCCGTCCACCACATGGAAGGCCACCTGCTGGCGCCGCTGATGGAGGAAACCGACGAGGGCCCGCTGGCGCCGCCGTTCGTGGCGCTTCTGGTGTCCGGTGGCCACACCCAGCTGGTCGCCGTGGACGCCATCGGCACCTACCGGCTGCTCGGAGAAACGCTGGACGACGCCGCCGGCGAGGCCTTCGACAAGACCGCCAAGCTGATGGGCCTGCCGTACCCGGGCGGGCCGCACCTGGCGGCGCTGGCCGAGCAGGGCCGGCCGGGCGCGTACCGGTTCTCGCGCCCGATGACCGACCGCCCGGGGCTGGACTTCAGCTTCAGCGGCCTGAAGACCCAGGTGCTGCTCGCCTGGCAGAAGAGCGACCAGTCCGACACCACCCGCGCCGACATTGCGCGCGGCTTCGAAGACGCGGTGGTCGAGACGCTGGCGATCAAGTGCGAACGCGCGCTGGACGCGGCCGGCTGCGAAACCCTGGTGGTGGCCGGCGGCGTTGGCGCCAACCGCCGCCTGCGCGCGCGCCTGCAGGCCATGGCCAGCGCGGGAGGCGGCCGCGTCGGCTTCCCGCGCCCGGCGTTCTGCACGGACAACGGCGCGATGATCGCCTTCGCCGGTGCGTTGCGCCTCAAGGCCGGCCAGTCCGAGGATGCGTCCGTGCGCGTGACCCCGCGCTGGGACATGGCCAGCCTGCCGGCGGTGCGGGCGTAACCGCGCCACCTCTGCCGCCGAAGGCCGCTGCGCCCGGCGCGACACGCGGGTAGTGTGGCCCCTTCCTTTTTCCCGATTTCCGCCCCCATGGACCACGTCTTCATCGAAGGCCTCGAGATCGAGGCGCTGATCGGCATCTACGACTGGGAGCGGCGCATCCGCCAACCGCTGGTGTTCGACATCGAGATGGCGTTCGACAACCGCATCCCGGCCGCCAGCGACGCCATCGGCGACACGCTCAACTACAAGGCCGTCAGCAAGCGCGTCGTCGAGTACGTGGCCGCATCCGACTTCGGCCTGGTGGAGACGCTGGCCGAGCGCGTGGCGGCGATCGTCCTGGAGGAGTTCGGCGTGCAGCGCGTGCGCCTGAAGCTGAGCAAGCCCGGCGCGGTGCGCGGCGCGCGGGCGGTCGGGGTGATGATCGAGCGCTCCGCCGCTACCCTGTAGCGCATGGACTGGCTTCCCGAATTCGCCCGGCCGGTGGCCGCGCTTCCGTATGCATCGACCTGGCTGCCGCTGGCGGCCCTGCTGCTGGCCGCTTGGCTGGCCAACTGGATCACCCGCCGCGTGCTGCTGAAGGTGGTGGCCCGCGTGGCGCAGGCCTCGCCGCTGCACTGGGACGACGCGCTGATGGCGCGCGGCGTGCTCTCGCGCCTGGCCCACGTGGTGCCGGCCCTGATCATCGGCGTGGGCATCCTGGGCATCCCCGACCTGCCCGACACCGCCGTCGCGGTCGTGCACAACGTCGCGGTCGCCTACATCTACCTGACCATCGCGCTGTCGCTGGGCAACCTGTTCAACGCGCTCAACGACCTGTACGAGCGACGTGGCGACCGCGCCCGCCAGCGCCCGATCAAGGGCTACCTGCAGGTCGCCAAGCTGGTGGTGTTCCTCATCGCCGGCGTGCTGATCGTCGCCACGTTGATCGACCGCTCCCCGCTGGTGCTGCTGACCGGCCTGGGCGCGATGACCGCGGTCGTGCTGCTGGTGTTCAAGGACACGATCCTGTCGCTGGTGGCGTCCATCCAGCTGTCCAGCCACGACATGCTGCGGGTGGGCGACTGGATCGAGATGCCCGAACTGCAGGCCGACGGCGACGTGATCGACATCGCCCTGCACACGGTGAAGGTGCAGAACTGGGACAAGACGATCACCACCATCCCGACGCACCGCCTGATCAGCGACAGCTTCAAGAACTGGCGCGGCATGAGCGAGGCCGGCGGCCGGCGGATCAAGCGCGCGCTGCTGATCGACCAGGCTTCGGTGCGTTTCCTCTCGGGCGAGGAACGCGACGGCCTGCGCCGCATCGCGTTGATCGACGACTACCTGGACGACAAGCGCCGCGAGCTGGAAACCTACAACGCCGAACTGGCCGCCGGCGGCAAGGACCCGGTCAACACGCGCCGCGTCACCAACCTGGGCACGTTCCGCGCCTACGTCGCCGCCTACCTGCGGGCCCACCCCCGCGTGCGCGAGGACATGACGATGCTGGTGCGCCAGCTCGACCCCGGCGCCACCGGCATCCCGCTGGAGGTGTATTGCTTTACCGCCACTACTGCGTGGGGCGAGTACGAGGACATCCAGTCGGATATCTTCGACCACCTGCTGGCGGTGCTGCCGGAGTTCGGGCTGCGGCTGTTCCAGCAGCCCGGCGGGGCCGACCTGGCGACCGCGGTGGCCGCGCTGGCGCCCCGCCCGCAGGAGGAGAACACCGCCGCATGAGCCGCCCCGCCACCAGCCGCACGTACCTGAGCCTGGGCAGCAACCTGGACCCCGGCGCGAACCTGCGCAGCGCCCTCGAGGCCCTGCGCGAGCACTTCGGAGACGTGGTGGTGTCGCCGGTGTACCGCACGCGTGCGGTCGGCTTCGAGGGCCGCGACTTCCTCAACGCCGCCGCCATCGTCCAGTGCGCCACCGACCCGTATGCGCTCAACGCCTGGCTGCACGCGCTGGAAGACGCCCACGGCCGCGACCGCACCGGTCCGCGCTGGGGCGACCGCACGCTCGACATCGACATCGTGCTGTTCGACGACCGCGTGCTGTCGGGCCCGGGCCACCTGCAGATCCCGCGCCCGGAACTGAAGCATGCATTCGTGCTGCGTCCGCTGGCCGACATCGCCGCGGACGTGGAGGTGCCCGGCACCGGCCGCACCCTGGCGCAGCTGTGGGCGGCGCATCCGGACCGCGAAGTGCCGCTGGAAGTGGTATCGCTCTGAGCGCGGCGTCCTGGGAGGCCACCCGTCGCGCGCGCCTGTAGGAGCGGCTTCAGCCGCGAGGGCGTTCCCGGAAGACCCCCACGTGTAGGAGTGACGTAAGTCGCGACCCGCGTTGCTTCGTCGAGACGAAGGTCGCGACTTACGTCGCTCCTACAACGGCTTCAAAGACCCGCGGCATCGCGGCTGAAGCCGCTCCTACAGAAAGCATCGCAGGCGAGGGTCAACCCGCCAGACGCCGCCCGCCGTCGAGGTGGATCACCTGCCCGGTGCAGTAGGTCGCGTCCTGCAGCAGCCAGCGCACCGCTTCGGCGACTTCTTCAGGCGTGCCGGTGCGCGCCAGCGGCGTGCGCTGCAGCATCGCCTGCCGGGCGGCGTCATCACCGCCGCCGTCCTCCGGCCACAGGATCGCGCCGGGCGACACCGCATTGACCCGCACGCCGGGGCCCAGCTCCAACGCCAGGGATTTGGTCGCCATCAGCAAGGCGGCCTTCGCCATGCAGTACATCGAATGCCCGGCCAGCGGGCGCTCGCCGTAGAGGTCGGTGAGATTGACGATCGCGCCGCCGCTGCGCGCCAGGTGCGGCGCCGCGGCCTGCGACAGGAACAAGGGTGCGCGGGCGTTGGTGGCGAACAGCGCATCCCACTGCGCCGGCGTGGCCTCCCCGACGGGCGTGGGGAAGAAGCCGGACGCGTTGTTGACCAGCGCATCGAGCCGGCCGAAGTGTCCCACCGTGCCCGCGACCAGCTCGGGCAGGCGGTCGAACTCGGCCAGGTCGGCCCGCAGCCGCAGGGTGCTGCCGGCACGCGCATGCTCCAGCTCGCCGGCCAGCGCATCGACCTCGTCGGCCGACTCGCGGTAGTGCAGGGCGAGGTTGTAGCCGGCCGCGTGCAAGGTGCGCGCGATCGCCGCGCCGATGCGACGGGCGGAACCGGTGACGAGTGCAACGGGCGATGCAGGCATGGGGCGCGTTCCAGTTCCACGATGCCGCGCCCACGCACCGGGCGTTCGCATCCGAGCCGCTATCCTGCGTGACCGCTCCCCGCGATGCCAGCACGCCGCATGAAGCCCTTCGACCTGCCCGAACCCGATGCCGAAGCCGCCGCCCACAGCGCACGCCTGTCGGAGGCGATCCGCAACGAGATCACCGGGGCCGGGGGCGCGGTGCCGTTCTCGCGCTTCATGGAGCTGGCGCTGTATGCGCCGGGCCTGGGCTACTACAGCGCGGGCGCCAGCAAGTTCGGGGCCGAAGGCGACTTCACCACCGCGCCCGAGCTGGGCCCGGTGTTCGCGGCCTGCGTGGCCGAGTCGGTCGCGCCGGTGCTGCAGCAGATCGGCCCGCAGGCGCGGTTCCTGGAGCTGGGCGGCGGCACCGGCGCGTTCGCCGCCGTCGCACTCAAGCGGCTGATGGAGCTGGACGCGCTGCCCGACCGCTACGCCATCCTCGAACCCAGCGCGCAGCTGCGGCAACGCCAGCGAGAGACCCTGCGCGAGCGCCTGTCGCCGCCGTTGCTGGAACTGGTGGAGTGGCCGGATACGCCGTTCCCGGACGAATGGGAGGGCGTGCTGTTCGCCAACGAGGTGATCGACGCGCTGCCCACGCCGCGCTTCGCCATCGCCGGCGGCGAGGTGATGGAGGAGCACGTCGTGGTCGAGGGCGGCGCATTCGCGCGCGTGGACCGGCCTGCCGACGCGTTCCTGTCCAACGCCGTGCGTCACGTCGAGCGCCGGCTGGAGCGCACGCTGCCCGACGGCTACCGCTCGGAGGTCCTGCCACAACTGCCGTACTGGATCCAGGCGGTGTCGGGTGGCATGCGGCGCGGCGCGATGCTGTTCGTCGACTATGGCCATCCGCGCGCGGAGTATTACCAGCCCGGTCGCACCGATGGCACGCTGCGCGCGTTCCATGGCCACCGCATGCACGACGATCCGCTGCGCTGGCCGGGCCTGCAGGACATCACCGCATCAGTGGACTTCACCGCGCTGGCCGAGGCCGGCGTGTCGGCCGGCTTCGACTTCGCCGGCTACTGCAGCCAGGCCAGCTTCCTGCTGGGTAACGGCCTGGCCGGCGTGCTCGAGCGCATCGAGCGCATCGGCGACGAGCCGGAGCGCCTGCGCCGCACCGAGGAGGTCAAGAAGCTGACCCTGCCCAGCGGCATGGGCGAGCGTTTCGGCGTGATGGGGTTCGAGAAGGACGTGGAATTCGGCGCGGCGTTCCTGGCGGGCGACCTGAGCTTCCGGCTGTGAGTGCGCCGATGGCCCCGCCTCGCCGCATGCCGGCGATGCGTCCGCTGCGGTTCGCGCGCCGGTGGGTCGCGCTGTGGCTGGTCGCCATCGCGTGTGCGGTCACGGTATCGCTGCTTCCGGCCGGCGACGTGCCGTCGCCGCCCATTCCCGCGTTCGACAAGGCCATGCACTTCACCTCGTACCTGGCGCTGTCGACGTATGCGTCGATACTGTTCGCCAGCCCGCGCGCGCGCTCGCTTGCCGCCCTGCTGTTGCTGTCGGTCGGCGTGGGCGTGGAAGCGGCGCAGCATTTCCTGACCGCGACGCGGCAGGCCGAGGCGGCCGACGTGTTCGCCAACATGCTGGGCGTGGTCGGTGGGCTCGTGCTGGGTGCGACACCCGTGGCGCGCGGGCTGCAGTGGCTGGAGTCGCACCTGCCCGGCGCCGCGCCGCGCACCCTGTAGGAGCGGCGTCAGCCGCGACTGCATCGGATCCAACCGGGCGGTGTAGGAGCGACGTACGTCGCGATCGCTTGTCACCGACTTTGCAGGTCGCGACTTACGTCGCTCCTACATGAGACTTGCGACAGTCGGATCTCCGCTGAAGCCGCCCCTACAAGAAGGCGATCGCCAGCGAGACTCTCGCTAGGGCCGCTTGCCGGTGGCCTGCGCAATCGCCTGGATGCGCGCGCGTCGCAGCGCCTCGCCGATCGCCGGGCCGCTGAGCCCCTCGGCTACCTCACCTGCCTTCACCGCACACGCGGCCGCATGGGCCGCACGCAGCGCATCGCCTTGTGGATACGCGCGGTCCTCCAGCCCGGTGCGGCCGCGGGCATCGGCCTCGCATACGGTGGCCAGCGGGTCGATGCGTTCGGGCCGGCGGAAGCCGTCGCAGCGTGCGATCAGGTCGTGGACGGTCGACGCGCGCAGCTGGTCGAAGCGGTGGACGTTGAGGTGCTCGCGGCATGCAGCCTCGGCCAGCTGGCGGTGCGCGGTGGGCACCTTCAGCCGCTCGCACAGCGCGCGCAATGGCGCCACGCCGGCACGCTCGTGGCCGATGTGGCCGGGCAGGACCTCACTGGGCGTCAGCGCCTTGCCCAGGTCGTGCACCAGCGCGGCGAAGCCGACGGTGTCATCGCCCGGCGCCAGCCGCGCGGCCATGTCGCAGACCAGTTCCACGTGGGTGCCGGTGTCGACCTCCGGGTGGTACTCGGCGCGCTGCGGGATGCCGTACAGCGCGTCGACCTCGGGCAGCACCACCGCCAGCGCACCGCAGTCGCGCAGCGTGCGCAGGAACGCCGACGGCGCCGGTGCGGCCAGAGCGCGACGCAGCTCCTGCCAGACACGCTCGGGCGTGAGTTCGGCCAGTTCGCCGTCCTCCACCATGCGCCGCATCAGCGCGAGCGTCTCCGGCGCGACGCTGAAGCCCAGCGGTGCGAAGCGCGCCATGAAGCGTGCGGCGCGCAGCACGCGCAGCGGGTCCTCGACGAACGCATCGCCCACGTGCCGCAGCACGCGCGCCTGGAGGTCGCGCGCGCCGCCGAACGGATCGACCAGGGTGCCGTCGTCGTGACGGGCGATGGCATTGATGGTGAAGTCGCGCCGGCCCAGGTCCTCCTCCAGCGTCACCGACGGATCGGCATCGACCACGAAGCCACGGTGGCCGCGCCCGGCCTTGCGCTCGGTGCGCGCCAGCGCGTGCTCCTCACCCGTGTCCGGATGCAGGAACACCGGGAAGTCGCGGCCCACCGGCTTGAAGCCGGCCGCCTCCATCGCCTGCTGGGTCTGGCCGACGACGACGAAGTCGCGGTCGCCCGGCGGCAGCCCGAGCAGCGCGTCGCGCACGGCGCCGCCCACGAGATACAGCTCCATGCCGCGCGTGCGATGGTCCATCGCTCAGCGCGGCACGTGCTCGGCGAGCACGGCGATGATGTCCTCGGCGCCGGTGTTGCGGCCGAGGCTGCGCACCAGCGGCTGCGGCTGGCCGGAGACCCACAGCTTGAGCTCGGCCTCCAGGTCGAAATGCCCGGCCGTTTCCAGCGAGTACATGGCGATGCTGCGGTAGGGCAGGCTGAGGTACTCGGTGCGGCGGCCGGTGACGCCCTGCTTGTCGACCAGGATCAGGCGGCGGTCGGTGAACACCATCAGGTCGCGCACCAGGCCGAACGCGCGCTGCACGGTTTCGCCCGGCGCGAGCAGGGGCTGGAAGTCGGCAGCCACGTCGTCCAGCGGCTTGTCGCTGGCGTGGCCGAGCAGCATGTCGAGCAGTCCCATTTCGGCGCTCCGGGTTGAAGGTCAATCGAAGAGACGAATCCTGACGCGCGCCTCAGGCCGCGTCGAGGCCGAGGATCTCCGGCAGGCGCGGAACGACCGCCGTCGGCGTGATGCCCAGACGTGGCAGCCCGTTGTGGTCGCTGGTCGAATCCAGCTGCAGCGAACGCCAGTTGTCGCGGCTGATCGGCTTGCCCGGCAGGTGCTCGCCGACCTCGGCCTGCAGCTTGCCCAGCGCCGGCGGCAGCGGCACCACCACGCGGTGGCGCCCGCGCGCGGCGGCCGTCATGTGCACGATTTCGGCCAGTGTGTAGCGGTCCGGGCCGACCAGGTCGAAGCTCTGGCCGATGCTGGCCGGGTTGGCCAGTGCACGTGCGAAGGCCTCGGCCACGTCCCCCACCCACACCGGCTGGAAACAGGCCTCGGCGCCGCCCAGTGGCAGCACGGGCATGAACTTCAACAGGCCGTCGAACCGGCAGAACAGGCCGTCGCCCGGGCCGGCGATGACCGATGGCCGCAGCAGCGTCCACTCCAGCCCCGACCCGCGCACCCGTGCCTCGGCCTGGCCGCGGGCCTGCAGATAGTGGCTCTCGCCATCGCCGGCGTGCAGTGCGCTCATCTGCAGCAACCGGCGCACGCCGTGGGCCTGCATCGCCGCCAAGAGCGTGTCCACCAGTTCGACGAACACACGACGGAAGCCGCTGCCGTCGTCGCCGCGCTCGTTGAGGATGCCCACCAGGTTGACCACCGCGTCGGCATCGTCGAGCACCGCGCGCAGGAACGCGCCGTCGTGCACGTCGCCTTCGATCAGGCTGGCATTGCGCGAGAACTGCGCGCGCGCGGCATCGCTGATGCCGCGGCTGAGCACCGTGACGCGGTGGCCGTCGTCCAGCAGCCGCGGCACCAGGTGGCGGCCGACGAAGCCGGTGCCGCCCAGGACCACCACGTGCTGGCGAGGGGTCGCCACGTCAGCCGCCGGCCGCGTCCGGGGTACCGGCCGCCGCAACCGGCGCGGGGCAGGCGAAGCCCTTGCGCGGCCCGTCGATGCGTCCCTGCATGCGGTCGCTCAACCGCAGCGCATCGCCGTCCAGGCGCCAGTCGTAGATGACGCTGAAGGCCAGCACGCGCGCCACGTACTCGCGCGTTTCCTTGTAGCTGATGGTCTCGATCCAGAAGTCCGGGTCCATGCCGGGCCGCTGGCTCTTCCAGCGGTTGAGCGGTGCCGGGCCGGCGTTGTAACCGGCGATGGCCCAGTAGGGACGCCCGCCGTACTCGTCCATCATCTGGCGCAGGTAGGCGGTGCCCAGCGCGATGTTGGTGTCGGCGTCGTACAGGCTGGAGGTGCCGCCGTACGGGATGCCGTAGCGTCGCGCGACCGCCGCGCCGGTGGACGGCAGCACCTGCATCAGGCCCATGGCGTCGGCGGGCGAGCGCGCGCGCGGGTTGAAGATGCTCTCGGCGCGGATCTCGGCCGCGACCCACGCCGGGTCGATGCGGTACTTGGCCGACTCGCGGCGGATGGTGGCGGCGTGGTCCAGCGGGAAGCGCAGGTGGTACAGGCGCAGCTCCTCGGGCTGGCCGCGACCCAGCGCGAAAACCGCCCGGTCGTACCAGCCGTTGGCCTGCGCGTATTCCACCGCGATGCGGCGCTGGTCGTCGCTGAAGCGCGACATCGCCTCGGCCCATTCGGCCACCGCCGGGCCGTGGCGTTCGATCCGGTGCAGCGACATCGACCGCACGATCGCCGGGTCCTTCGACACGGCCGCGCGTTGCGCCGGCGTCGCCTCGAGTTGCCACGGGCACAGCGCGTAGGGCGCGTCGAGGCGGTCGGCGGCGAGGAAGCCGTGGAACTCGGGCTGCCGCGCGGCGGCGCGGTACAGGCGGTCGGCCGCGACCTTGTCGCCCGTGAGTTCCGCCAACCGCGCTTCGAAGTACTGCCAGCGCGAGTCTCTGCGCTGCTTGGTATCCATCCTGCGGATCGCCGCCAGCGCCGCGGGCCAGTCGGAGCGGGACATCGCCTCGCGCACGCGCCACTCATGCAGGCGCTCGTCGTAGCTCGTCTCCGGTACCAGGTTGAGGCGGCGCGCGGAATCGGGCAGGTAGGAGGCCACCGTCCACAGTGCGATCTGGTACATCGCACGGCCCCGGTCGGCCTCGGTGAAGACCAGCGCCTGCGCGTACTGCGGCAGCAGCGACTCGGCGCGCCCGGGGTCGTCCTTGCCCAGCTTGGCCAGCCCGTGCGAGGCGACCAGGCGGCTGCGCCCGGTCTTCGGCCACTCGAGTGCGCGGGGGTGGACGGCATCCAGGAACGCCGCGTAGTCGTTGGCCAGCGCGCGGTCGGACTCCGGGAGCCCTTGGGCGATGCTGCGCATCACGCCCGGCTGCCACTCCTCCACGGCTTTGTCGAAGCGCTCCCAGCGCAGCGCCGGGGTCAGGCCGCCGCTGCGGTCGAGCGCGGCGAACACCGGGTCGCACGCGCTGGGCAGCGAGGTGCCGCTGCTGCGCCAGATCGCCTGCGCCTGCGCGGCCCAGTCGGCAGCGGTACGGCCGAGCACCTGCTGTGCGTTGAGCGCGTGGCAGCGCAGCGCGGTGTCGTCGACCGACGGATCCCACGCGGCGAGATAGCCGGACCAGTCGTCGGTGCGGGCACGCGACACCAGCCAGCTTTCACGGAACGCATCCGCCACGGCCTGTCCGCGGTAGCGCTGCAGGAATGCCTGCGCGCGGCTGGCCGGCAACGTATCGATGTTGCGGCGCAGGTCGGCCAGCTCGATCCAGCCGTACAGCGGATGGTCGGCGAGGTCGCCGTACTGGCTCGCGTCGAAGCCACCACGCTCGGCCGCCTCCAGTGCCGAGCGCACCCGGCCCAGCCGGGGGTCGGCCAGCGGCTGCATCGAGGGTTTCAGCGGCGGCGGTGTCGGGCTGGCCGTGGCCGGGGAAGCGGCGCGCTCGGGTGCGGGTGACTGGGCGCAGGCGCTGGTGGCAGAGGCCGTGGCCAGCGCGGCGATTAGGATGGGGAGGGGGCGGGAGGCAGGCATCGGCCGACTATAACCGCGCGACTATGAAGCGCCGGTGGGGTCGGTCGGGCCTTCCGGCTCGACCGCAACCATGCACGGGAGACGGGTTTGACGATGGGTCCGGAGTGGGCGTCGCTGGCGGCGCAGTGGGGCATGTTCCTGATGCTGGGCGCGGTCGCCGGCGTGCTGGCGGGCCTGCTCGGCGTGGGCGGCGGACTGGTGCTGGTCGCGGCGCTGGCCTGGCTGTTGCCGACGCTGGGCGTGCCGGCCGAGGCGGCGATGCACGCGGCGCTGGCCAGCTCCCTCGCCAGCATCGTGCTGACCGCGGCGGCGTCGGCGCGGGCGCATGCCCGGCGCGGCAGCGTGCTGTGGTCGACGGTCGCGTGGATGGTGCCAGGGCTGCTGATGGGCGGTTGGCTGGGCAGCTCCGTGGCGGTGCGGATCGATGGCGACGTGCTGCGCTGGATCGTGGCCGGGTACTGCCTGCTGGCGGCCGTGCAACTGCTGCGCGGCGCACGGCGTGGCGCCGGTGACTGTGTTGCCCCGACGCCGCGTGGGTGGCCGATGGCCGTCGCGGGCACCGGCATCGGCGCGGTGTCGGCGGTGGTGGGCATCGGCGGCGGCAGCATGACCGTGCCGCTGCTGGTGTGGCGCGGCGTCGCCCCGGTGCGGGCGGTCGGCACGTCGTCGGCCTGTGGGGTCGCGATTGGCTTTGCCAGCGCCGTGGGCTATGCGCTGCACGCCCCGCCGGGTGCGATGCCCGAGCACGCGGTTGGCTACGTCTACCTGCCCGCGGCCATCGGCGTGGCCATGGCCTCGGTGCTGGCCGCGCCGTGGGGCACCCGGCTGGCGCACCGCCTGTCGGGGGACGCGTTGCGGCGGGTGTTCGCGGCATTCCTCGTGGCGGTCGCGCTCGCGCTGATGGTGGGGCGGTAACCGGCCGATCCCCCCGTGGATGCAATGACCCCCATACCCTTTGCCGCTTGTGGCGGCTTTACGGATTGTTTACAACCGTGGGGCGCCGCCCGGCAGGGGGAGCGGCCCGGAACATCGATTGATGTTTTTTCACTGTATTTCTAGGGAGAGAGATCCATGAAAGCGCACCGCCGCCACGCCTTGACCCGCGCCATCCACGTGTCACTGCTGCTCGCCCTGCCCGGCCTCGCGGCCGCGCAGGACACCCCGCCCACCGACGACGCCACCACGCTCGACACCGTCCAAGTCACCGGCACGCGCATCAAGCGCGCCGAGATCGAAGGCCAGGTGCCGGTGCAGACCGTCACCCGGGAGGACATCGACCGCACCGGCCTGACCTCCATCGGCGACGTCGTGCAGGCGCTGACCGGCTCCGGTTCGGCGCTCAACACCAAGTTCAACTCGTCGGGCAACTTCGGCTTCCCGCCCGACGGCAGCGGCGTGGGCGCGGGCTCGGCCCAGGTCGACCTGCGCCACCTCGGCGCCAAGCGCGTGCTGGTGCTGGTCGACGGCATCCGCTGGGTCAACGAGGCCTCGGCGTCGGGTGTCGGCGCGGCCACCGACCTCAACACCATCCCGCTGGCCATCGTCGACCGCATCGAGGTGCTGGAGGACGGCGCGTCGGCGCTGTACGGCTCCGATGCCATCGCCGGCGTGGTCAACATCATCACCCGCCGCAACTTCGAGGGCGCCTCCATCAGCGCGCAGTACGGCGAGTACGGCGAGGGCGACGGTGGCACCAGCAAGCTCGACATTGCATGGGGCTGGAACGGCGAGCGCGCCAACCTGTTCCTGGGCGCCAGCTACACCGACCAGGAACTGGTGCGCGCGAGTGACCGTGAGCAGTCCAGCCTGCCGGTGCCCGGCACGGGGCTGGCATTCGGCAGCTCGGGCACGCCGACCGGCCGCTTCATCTTCACCGACCCCAATACCGGCGCCACGCTGGACGTCACGCCCAACACCGGCGACAGCGACCCGACCTACGATCCGACGCAGACCGGCTGCACGCGCACCGACAGCTACCACTGCTTCGCGACCGCCGACCGGTTCAACTTCGCCCAGTACAACCTGCTGGTCACCCCGTCCGAGCGCATGGGCCTGTTCGGCCAGTTCCGCTTCGACCTGAGCGATGCCGCCAGCTGGTACGTCAAGGCGCTGTACAACCGCCGCGAGTCGGTCAACCAGGCCGCACCGGAACCGATCTTCCTCGGGCCCGAGGCGGGCACCGGCAACCCGCTGGCCGACAACATCTTCATTTCCGGCGACAACCCGTTCAATCCGTTCGGCTTCGACCTCGACGGCCGTCTGACGACGCCGCCGGAGGACCGCAACCTGATCCTGATCGGCCGCCGCCCGGTGGAAGGCGGCGCGCGCGTGTTCGAGCAGCAGGTCGACACGTTCTACGTCGGCACGGGCTTCGAGGGCGTGTTCGATGTCGGCGAGCGCGCGTGGTTCTGGGACGTCAACTTCGCCCACAGCAAGAACGAAGCCGAGCAGACCAACTTCGGCAGCTACGACATCCGCAACATCGCGCTGGCGCTGGGCGATCCGGACGCGTGCGCGGCCGTGGCCGGCTGCACGCCACTCAACATCTTCGGCGGCCCCGGCACCATCACGCCCGAAATGCTGGCCTTCATCCAGCCGGTGGTGCGCGACCGCAGCGAGAACATCCTGACGCTGGCCACCGCCAACCTGTCGGGCGACCTGGCCGAGATCTGGGCCGGCCCGCTGTCGTTCGCCGCCGGTATCGAGCACCGCCGCTACGAGGGCGAGTACCAGCCCGACCCGCTGACGGTGGCCGGCTTCTACAACGGCGTGCCGTCGCTGCCGACCTCGGGCGAGTACGACGTCACCGAGGTGTTCACCGAGTTCAACGTGCCGCTGTTCGCCAATGCCGAGCGCGGCAGCCGCCTGGACCTGAGCCTGGCCGGCCGCTATTCGGACTACTCCACCTTCGGCGGCGAGTTCACCGGCAAGCTGGGCCTGCGCTGGCAGGTGGTGGACGAGCTGGTGCTGCGCACGACGTTCGCCGAGGGCTTCCGCGCGCCGTCGATCGGCGAGCTGTTCGGTTCGGCCAGCCGCTTCGATGCGACGCTGATCGACCCGTGCTCGGAGCCGTTCCTCGACCCGTCGGTGGAGGGCAACTGCCGCAGCCTGGGCGTGCCGGAAGGCTATGCCCAGCCCAACCCGCAGATCTCCGTCACCACGGGCGGCAACGAGGAGCTCGAGCCCGAGCGCGCCGACAGCTTCAGCGCCGGCATGGTGTGGAGCCCCAGCCTGCTGGAGGGCACGGCGATCTCCGACCGCGTCGACGTCGAGGTGACGTTCTACCGCCACGAGATCGAAGGCGCGATCCAGGCTATTGACGCGCAGACCCAGCTCGACCTCTGCGTGGACACGCTGGACCCGCTGTACTGCAGTGGCATCACGCGTGCGGCCACCGGCGGCATCAACGGCTTCAACAACCGCCTGACCAACCTGGGCGTGATCAAGACGGACGGCTGGGACGTGGACCTGTTCTGGACGTTCCCCGAGTCCCGCCTGGGCCAGTTCAGCATCGACTGGCGCAACACGTTCGTCGGCGAGTACGAGGCGATCGGCGCGGCCGGCCAGCGCCAGCCGCAGGGCGTGGGCATCGAGGTGGTCGACAGCGCGATCCCGGACTGGACGTCCTCGTTCGTCACCGAGTGGGACCTCAACAACTGGTCCGCGGCGTGGACCATCCGCCACATCAGCGAACTGCGCGAGGAATGCGGCGGTGCCGTCACCTTCCCGGTGTGCAGCGACCCGGCCGACGGCATCAACGTGCTGGATGCGACCACCTACCACGACCTGCAGGTGGGGTACCGGTTCGAAGTGCTGCGGGGCCTGCAGCTGACCGCCGGCGCCAACAACCTGTTCGACGAGGACCCGCCGATCTGCCTGTCGTGCTCGCTCAACGGCTACGACGCGTCGACCTACGACATCCCGGGCGGCCGCTTCTTCTACGTGAGGGCGGACCTGCGGTTCTGATCGGCATGCAGCTGCGATAACGCGAACGGCCGGTGGATTCCACCGGCCGTTTTCGTTTCAGGGCGTGCGTCTGGATGTGCGATCAAGCGCGAGGCGCCGTTGCCCTTGCGCGGTCTACCGCAATGCCACCGCCGGGATATGGAGGTCCAGCGACAGCGCCAGGTGGTCGGAGAACGCGGCCGGCATCGCGCAGGCGTTGGCGCAGCTCAGGCCATCGCCGATCAGGATGTGGTCGATCGCGCGCTGCGGGCGCCAGCTCGGGAACGTCGGCACCACGCAGTCGGGCGGCTGCAGGCGGGTGCTGCGGAACAGCGCCTGCATTTCCGGCCGGTCAATCGGGCAGTTGAAGTCGCCCATCAGCACCGCGTGCGGGTGGTCGTGCAGCAGCTCGGACACGAACGCCAGTTGCGAGGCGCGCGAGGCCGCGCCCAGCGACAGGTGGACGATGGCGATCAGCAGGCCATCGTCGCCTTCGCCGAACCGCGCCATCAGCACGCCACGGCCGCTGATGCGGCCGGGCAGGGCATGGTCGATCACCTCGCGCGGCTCCAGCCGGCTGAGCAAACCGTTGGCGCTGGACGCAACCCCGCCGACGCGGCGGTTGGGCTGGTGGCTCCAGTAGTCGAACCCCGCCGCCTGGGCGAGGTAGTGCGTCTGGTTGGTGAAGCCCGAGCGCAGGCTGCCCGGGTCGCTCTCGTTGAGGCCGACGATGTCGTGCTCGCCGGCCAGCTTCGCGATGGTGTCCAGGCTGCCGCGCTTGTTGCCCGCCGGCAGGACGTGCGACCAGCTGCGCGCGACGTAGTCGTGGTAGCCGCGCGTGCTGGAGCCGGCCTGGATGTTGGCGCTCAGCAGCTTGAGCCGGCGCGGTGCCGGCGTCGTCTCCCGTGCGCTCGAGTCGGTCATGCGGGACGTGGCGTCAGCCGGCCGCCTCTTCGGCGGCAGGCGCGTCGGCGTCGGCATCGGCATCGGTCGCGGCCTCCGGCGTGGCGTTGGCGGCCGGTGCCGCCGGCGCATTCTCGGCGCGGGCGCGGGCCACCAGGTGGTCGGTAACGCGCAGCACGTCCTCGAACTGTTGGCCGCTGGCGACGCGATACTTGCCGTCGACGATGATCGTCGGCGTCGAGTCCACGCCACTGCGCTGCAGGAACTGCGTGGCGCGCTTCATGCGGGCATCGACCGCGAAGCTCGACATGGTGCTGGCGAATTCCTGCGCGTTGGCGCCGTGGCCTGCGTAGAACGCCGCGATCTCCTCGTCGGTCACGCCCTGCACCGGCAGGCTGCGCTCGACGTGGATCGCCTGGAACATGGCGTTGTGCGTCTTCTCGCGCAGGCCCATGGAATCGGCCGCGTAGAACGCCTTCGCATACGGCATCCAGTAGCCGCCGAACGGCGCCGCGACCGGATTGAAGCGCACGTACGCCGGCTGACGGGCCTTCCAGGCCTTCAGCTGCGGCTCGAAGGCGGCGCAGTGCGGGCAGGTGTAGCCGAACGCCTCGACCACTTCCACGGTGCCGGCCGGGCCGGGCGCGAACGGCTGGCCGCCGGCGATCTCGAAGTACTCCACCCCCAGCACCGGGGCCGGGCCCTGCGGCGGGGCGGCCTCGCCGGGAGCGGCCGGGGTCGCGGGCACGTCGCCCTCGGCCTGGGCCGGCGCGGACGTCTGGGCCGGCGCGGCTGCCGGATCGGCGGTGCGCTCGCCCGGGGCCGGGCCTTCCTGCGACGTGCAGGCGGCAAGGGCGAGCAGGGCGGTCAGCAGCAATCCGGAGCGGGCGGTGACGGGCAGTCGCAGGGTCATGGTGTGGTTCTCCGCAGGGGGCCGGGGGCTGGGCGCGAGGGCGTCCGGGGACGGTCGCGACCGGGGCCGGCCAGTGTAGTGAATGGAGCGTAGGGGGACGTCAGGCAAGGCCGCGTCGTCGACAGCGGTGGGCGACCCTTCAGTGGGCGCGGCCGACGCGCGCACGCGCGGCACGTTCACGGGCCACCAGGGCCTGCGCGTTGCGCAGCAGGTCGTCGAAGCTGTTGCCGAGCACGCGGTAGCGGCCGGCCACCACCAGCGCCGGGGTGCCGTCCACGCCGGTGCGGCGCAGGAAGGCATCGGCGCGCCCGATCTCGGCCTGCACCGCGTCGCTGGCCATGGCCGCCTGGAACTTCGCCGGGTCGACACCGTGACCGGCATAGAAGCCGGCGATCTCGGCCGGGGTCGGCCCGCTCATCGGCAGCGCGCCCTCCTCGTGCAGGGCGCGGAACATGGCCGAGTGGGTGCGGCCGGCCACGCCCATCGCGCGCGCGGCGAAGTAGGCGCGCGCATAGGGCATCCAGTACCCACCGAACGGGGCCGCCAGCGGCGTGACCTTCACGTCGGCCGGCAGCCGGGCCTTCCACGCCTGCAGCCGGGGCTCGAACGCGGCGCAGTGCGGGCAGGTGTAGCCGAACACCTCCACCACCTCGATGGCATCGCTCCGGCCATCGTAGGGCTGGCCGTCGGGGATCTCGATGTAGTCCACGCCCGGCACCAGCGGTGCGCCATCCGCCGGGGCGGCCAGGACGGGGAGGGTCATGAACAGGGCCAGCAGCAGGGCGGCCAGTCGGGCGGTCATCGGCATGGGTCGGGGATCACTCGGTTCGGTCGCAGGTGGAGTGCGGGGGGCAGGAAGGTGCGTCGGGCGCCGTGCGCACATCCATCCGGCATTGGAAACGCGGGGGGTGCGGAAACAAGAACGCCGACCGTCATCATAACGGTCGGCGTCAAAAGGATCGCTCGATCACCACCACTCGATCACAACCAGGGAGTGCCGGGTCGGACTGCCGCGGGCGCGGAAAGTTCCGCCGGTCCGCTCAGCTCCCGGTGACCGGGCCGGCTTCGGCGTCGGCGTCCAGATCGGTGGCCGGCTGGCCTGCGTCGGCCGTGTCGGCAGGCGGTACCGGCGCAGCGGCGGTTGCCGGGGCCGGGGCCGGCGGCGCATCGGCGGCGGCATAGTCGTTGGCGCGCGGGTGCAGGCCTTCCATGTAGCTGGCGAGGGCGCCGATTTCCTGGTCGGTCAGCTCGCTGGCCACGGTGGCCATGATGTTGAACAGGCGCGGGTCGGTGTACCCGGTCTGGCCGGCGCGGTACTCCTCCAGGCGGCGCTGGGTGTACGGCGAGGGCTGGCCGGCCACGTGCGGGTAGGCCGGGCCCGGGTTGCCGGTGCCGTCGGGGCCGTGGCACGCCATGCAGGCCGGGATGCCGCGCTCGGCATCGCCGGAACGGAACAGCTTCTGGCCGATCTCGTAGAACTTCAGCCCTTCGTACGGACCCTCGGCGACCAGGGTGTCGTCGGCCACGCCGGCGCCGGCCTCCTGGGTCGCGTAGTAGGCGCCGATGTCGCGGGCGTCCTGCGCGCTGAGCGCGTCGGCGAAGGGCTTCATCACCGCGGCCATGCCGGTGTTGCGCTCGCCGCTCTTGAACAGGGCGATCTGCTGGGCGATGTAGCGCTCGCTCTGGCCGGCCAGGCGGGGGTACTGCAGGTCGGTCGGGTTGCCGTCCAGGCCATGGCAGGCCGCGCAGGTGCCGGCCTTGGTGGCGCCGGCCTCGACATCGCCCCAGGTCGACTGCTCCGGCGCCGTGGTGAGCGGCGCGGACTGCACCGGCTCGTTGTCCGGGATCGGGGTGACCGTGGTCTGGGCGTAGGCAACGGCGGCCACCGCAAGGGCGGCGACACCGATCATGCCGAGGACGCGGGCTTGGCTCATCACGCTGGGCTCCGTAACTCTGGGGCGGCGGTGCCATGCGACCACGCCGGAACCGCGGAATTATCGGGCCGTGCCCCGCCCGGGTCAACGCGGCGGGTCAATGCGGATGCGGCCTGCGCCGCGATCGGCCGGGCCACGCAGCCGCACGTGCGATGCTATGGCGATGTCCAACCCCCTTGCCCGCGCCCGCTACATGGCGGCCGCCCACACCCCGCGCCAGCTGCCGCCCGACGGCGGTTTCGAAGTCGCCTTCGCCGGCCGCTCCAACGCCGGCAAGTCCACCGCACTCAACGCGATCTGCCAGCAGAACGCCCTGGCGCGGGTGTCCAAGACCCCCGGGCGCACCCAGCAGCTGGTGTTCTTCGACTTCGAACCTTCCAGCAACGGCCCGCCCGCCGACCGTTTCCTGGTCGACCTGCCCGGCTATGGCTACGCCAAGGTGCCCAAGGACCTGCAGGCGCACTGGCAGTCCTTCATCGACGGCTACTTCCGCACCCGCGAGGCGCTCAAGGGGCTGGTGGTGGTGATGGACATCCGCCATCCGCTGAAGGAGTACGACCGGCAGATGCTGGGCTACGCCGTGCAACGCGGTCTGCCGGCGCACGCCATCCTCACCAAGGCCGACAAGCTCGGCCGCGGCGCGCAGGGCAATGCCCTGCTGGCGGTGCGCAAGGCGATGAAGGCGGAGTTCGGCGACGCGGTCAGCGTGCAGGTGTTCTCCGGCGAGTCGAAGATCGGCGTCGACGAGGCGCGCGCGGTCATCGGGCGCTGGCTGGAGCTCTGACCCCGCCGTTGTAGGCGCGGCTTCAGCCGCGATGGGGCGCCGCACGGCTTCGGTAGGAGCGACGTAAGTCGCCGAATCGCCACCGGCTCGTTCGGTGGCGACCCACGTCGCTCATGCACCGCGCCCACCCTGGGGCCGATCGCGGCTGAAGCCGCTCCTGCAGGAACACGACGCGCACCGGCGCATTGCACCGTTGCAACGGCGACGTTGTCGCCACATTCCCCGTCGCTACACTGCGCGACTCTTGCGAATGCAGGGTCCACCCGCATATCGCCCGCTCCAGTCGACAGCGAGGTGCGCGTGTCCGGTCCCAGCCAGGTCAAGGATGTCCCGATCGAGTCCGGCGCCGCCGGCCGCCGCCAGCTGGTGGAGTACCTCGCCTCGGGCGTTCGCCCGCGCGGGGACTGGAAGATCGGCACCGAGCACGAGAAGTTCGGCTTCCGCACCGACGACCTGCGCCCGCCCACCTTCGACGGCGAGCGTGGCATCGAGGCGCTGCTCAAGGGGCTGGTGCAGTTCGGCTGGACGCCGGTGGAGGAGCACGGCCGCGTCATCGCCCTGAGCCGCGACGGTGCCTCGGTGTCGCTGGAGCCGGCCGGCCAGCTGGAGCTGTCGGGCGCGCCGCTCGACAACCTGCACGAGACCTGCAGCGAGGCCTTCGCCCACCTGCGCGACGTGCGCACCGTGGCAGAACCGATGGGCCTGGGGTTCCTGGGCATGGGCTTCCAGCCCAAATGGCGCCGCGAGGACATGCCGTGGATGCCCAAGGGCCGCTACGGGATCATGCAGCGCTACATGCCCACCGTCGGCAGCCTCGGCCTGGACATGATGACCCGCACCTCCACGGTGCAGGTCAACCTGGACGTGGCCAGCGAGGCGGACATGGTCAAGAAGTTCCGCGTGTCGCTGGCGCTGCAGCCGGTGGCCACCGCGCTGTTCGCCGACTCGCCGTTCACCGAAGGCAAGCCCAACGGCTACCTGAGCTACCGCAGCCACATCTGGACCGACACCGACCCGCACCGCACCGGCATGCTCGATTTCGTGTTCGAGGACGGCTTCGGCTACGAACGCTATGTCGACTACCTGCTCGACGTGCCCATGTACTTCGTCTACCGCGACGGCACCTACATCGATGCCGCCGGGCAATCCTTCCGTGACTTCCTCGACGGCCGCCTGCCCGCCTATCCGGGCCACCGGCCGACGCTGACCGACTGGGCCGACCACAGCACCACCGCGTTCCCCGAGGTGCGGCTGAAGAAATACCTTGAGATGCGCGGCGCCGACTCGGGCCCGTGGAACCGCATCTGCGCGCTGTCGGCGTTCTGGGTCGGCCTGCTGTACGACGACACCGCGCTGGACGCGGCCTGGGACCTGGTGCGCGACTACACCATGGCCGAGCGCCACGCCCTGCGCGACGGCGTGCCGCGCCACGCGTTCAAGTTGCCGGCGCGCATCGGCGCGCAGCAGGGCACGGTGCTGGACCTGGCACGCCGCGCGCTGGAGATCTCCGCCCATGGCCTGGCCCGCCGCGGCAACCGCAACCGCAACGGCGCCGACGAGACGATCTACCTGGAGCCACTGATGGAGTTCGTCGACGCCGGCCAGACCGCGGCCGAGCGCAAGCTGGAGCTCTTCCACGGCGCATGGGGCGGTAACGTCGACCCGGTGTTCAAGGAATTCGCGTACTAGCAGGTCGGTCTTCGCCTGCATCCGCATCGGTTGCTGCGGTCACGCGCAAGAAGGAAGCCGTCATTTCCGCGACGGCGGGCTCGCGCTTTACTTCGGCGGAGCCGAACCTCCATGATTGGGCTCTCGCGCTATCAATTCGCGTCGTGCATCCGACATCAGGTCGGCCTGGGCACCTGGCCTGCGCCGCAGGCGTGGCAATTCAACGTCCCTGGATTCCCGCCTTCGCGGGAATGACGGCAGACAGAGTTGTCATGACGCCGCCTGAGGGCGTTACCCGCGCGACTCCGTCATTGTCCGACGACACCTCCACCCATCCACCTGCGCTAGCCTGCGCGGATGACACCGACGACCGCCCCCGAACCCGCCGACGACCTCCTGCGCACCTTCGACTTCGCCCCCACCGACAACCTGCTGCGCGAGGACGTCAAGCAGTTGGGCGCGCTGGTCGGGGAGATCCTGGCCGAGCAGCGCGGCCCCGGATTTCTGGAGGCTGTGGAGCGCCTGCGCCGCGCCGCCATCGACCGGCGCGAATCCAATGCCCCCGTGGACGAACTCGCCACGGCGCTGCACGGCGTCGACCTCGCGCACGCCGCCGACCTGGTGCGCGCGTTCGCCACCTATTTCCAGGCCGTCAACCTGGCCGAGCGCGTGCACCGCATCCGCCGCCGCCGCGACCATGAGCGCGCCGAACACGGTGCCCAGCCCGAAGGCCTGCTCGACACCATCACCCGCCTGGCCGGCGAAGGGGTGGAGGCCGACACCATGGCCGCGCTGCTCGAGCGCCTGCTCATCGAGCCGGTGTTCACCGCCCACCCGACCGAGGCCGTGCGGCGCCTGCTGCTGGAGAAGGAGCGCCAGATCGTGTCGTGCCTGGTGGACGACATCGACCGCGCCCGCACGCCGGCCGAACGCCGCGCCGACCGCGAGCGCATGCGCCTGGCGCTCACCGCCAGCTGGCAGACCGCCGAAACCCCGGCCGCGCGGCAGAGCGTCAATGACGAGTTCGAGCACGTCGGCTTCTACCTGGCCGAGGTGCTGTACCGGGTGTTGCCGGTCTTCCACGAGGCGATGGCCGATGCACTCGAGTCCGCCTACGGTCGCGCGTTCGAGCTGCCGCCCGTCCTCGGTTTCGGCACGTGGGTGGGCGGCGACATGGACGGCAACCCGAACGTCGGGGCCGACACCATCGCCGCGTCCTTGGCCGGACAACGCGGACTGGTGTTGTCGGCATACCGGCGCGACCTGCGCGCGCTGGCCGAGTTGCTCAGCCAGTCGACCGTGCGCGTGCAGGTCGACGACGCGGTGCTGGCGACGCTGGACGCCTACCGCGACCGGTTGCCGTCGGACGCCGCCGCGCTCAAGCCGCGCCACGCCGACATGCCCTACCGCAACCTCCTGACGCTGATGGAAGCGCGGCTGGCCGCCACCGCGCGCGAGGAGCCGGCCGGCTACCCGGACGCCGCCGCGTTCCTGGAAGACGTGCGGATGATCGAGGCCAGCCTGCTGGCGCACGGTGGCGCGCATGCGGGCGCCTTCGCGGTGCGGCGCCTGCGGCGGCGCGCGGAGTGCTTCGGCTTCCACCTGGCCAGCCTCGACCTGCGCCAGGACTCGGCGATGCACGACGCGGCGCTGGCGGCATTGCTGGAAAACCCCGACTGGGCGCGCCGCCCCGTGGCCGACCGTGTCGCCGCATTGCACGAGGTGATTGCCGGCGACCGGCCCACGCCCGCGGTCGAGCCGGAGGCGGCGGCCTCGACACTCGCGGTCTTCCGTACCGTGGCCGAGTTGGGGCCGCGGTTGGGCGCGCGTGCGTTCGGCCCGTACATCATCAGCATGAGCCGCACCGCCGCCGACGCGCTGGCGGTGCTGGCGCTGGCGCGGATCGCGCGCTGCGTGGACGGCGACGGCCAGGTGCCGCTCGACGTCGCGCCGCTGTTCGAAACCGTCGCCGACCTGGAGGCCGCACCCGACACGCTGCGCCAGCTGTTCGCCGACCCCGTGTACCGCGACCACCTGGCCGCGCGGGGCAACCGCCAGGTCGTCATGCTCGGCTACTCCGACAGCGCCAAGGACGGCGGCATCATCGCCTCGCGCTGGGCCCTGCAGCAGACGCAGCTGCAGCTGACCCGGCTGGCGGAGGAGAGTGGCGTGCGCATCGCCTTTTTCCACGGCCGCGGCGGGTCCATCAGCCGCGGCGGCGGCAAGACCAGCCGGGCGGTTGTCGCCGCGCCGCGCGGTTCGGTCGACGGGACCCTGCGCCTGACCGAACAGGGCGAGGTCATCCACCGCAAGTACGGCATCCGTGCGATCGCGCTGCGCAACCTGGAGCAGGCCACCGGCGCGGTATTGCGCGCCACCCTGCGGCCGCGTCCCGCCGACGATCGCGAGGCGCGCTGGCGCGACATCGCCGGCGAACTCGCCCGCGATGCGCGCGCACACTACCGCGCACTGGTGCACGAACACCCCGACTTCCCGGCGTACTTCCGCGCCGCCACCCCGATCGACGTGATCGAGCGCCTGCGCATCGGCTCGCGTCCGAGCAAGCGCGCCGGACCGCAGGCGGGCGTGGAATCGCTGCGCGCGATTCCGTGGGTGTTCTCGTGGTCGCAGAACCGCTGCGGACTCACCGCGTGGTACGGCGTCGGCACGGCGCTGGCAACTGCACGCGGCCGCCACGGCGACGCCGTGCTCGCCGAGATGGCGCGCGACTGGCCGTTCTTCGCCACGCTGGTGGACGACGTGGAGATGGTGCTGGCCAAGTCCGACCCCGCCATCTTCGAGTGCTACTCGCGCCTCGCCTCCGCGCTGCCCCAGGGTGACCTGCACGCCCGCCTGCATCCGCTCATCGCGGGCGAGTTCGACCGCACACGCGACGCGATCCTCGCGATCAAGGGCCAGGCGGGCCTGCTGGAGAACGACGCGCGCCTGCGCCAGTCGATCCGCCTGCGCAACCCGTACGTCGATCCCATCAGCCTGCTGCAGGTCGATCTGCTGGCCCGCTGGCGTGCCACCGAGCGCGAGGACGACGAGCTGTTCCATGCGCTCGTGGCGACGGTCAACGGCATCGCGGCCGGCGTGCAGAACACCGGTTGAGGCGCGTCATCGGCGACGGTCGCGAATCCGCGCCCGCGCCTTCCGTGCCTGTGTAGGAGTGCCTTCAGCCGCGATGCCGTTGCGGGTCGCCGCGGCCTTCCCCTTGTAGGAGCGACGTGAGTCGCGACCGGAGTTCGGCGCCCCGCGCGGTCGCGACTTACGTCGCTCCTACACAAGGTCTGCGAATGCACACACACAGACTGCGGATTTAGGATCGCGGCTGAAGCCGCTCCTACTGCGCCGGTATACTCACCCCCAGTATCCCGCCGACCCGCCGCTATGCCCCACACCCCCGAAGAAAAGCAGCGCGTCCTCGCCCGCGTCCGCCGCGTCCGCGGGCAGGCGCAGGCACTGGAGCGCGCGCTGGAGGACGGTGCCGAATGCGCGGCCGTGCTGCAGCAGATCGCCGCCATCCGCGGCGCGGTCAACGGCCTGATGTCGCAGGTGCTGGAGTCGCACCTGCGCGAGGAGCTCGGCCAGCCCGCGCTGTCGGACCGCACGCGCAAGGCGCGCGTCGACGAGGTCGTCGGACTCGTGCGCTCCTACCTGAAATGACGCGGCGCGCATTCGTCGTGTCCTATCCCATCCCCCCGCTCCGGAGATCGCCATGAAATCACGTGCCGCCGTCGCCTTCGCCCCCGGCCAGCCGCTGCAGGTCGTCGAACTCGACGTCGCGCCGCCGCGCGCGGGCGAAGTCCTGGTCAGGATCACCCACACCGCGCTGTGCCACACCGACGCGTTCACCCTGTCGGGCGAAGACCCCGAGGGCGTGTTCCCGGCCGTGCTGGGCCATGAAGGCGCGGGCATCGTGGTCGAGGTGGGCGAGGGGGTGACCAGCGTGCAGCCGGGCGACCACGTGATCCCGCTGTACACCGCCGAGTGCGGCGAGTGCCTGTTCTGCAAGAGCGGTAAGACCAACCTGTGCGTCGCCGTACGCGCCACCCAGGGCAAGGGCGTGATGCCCGATGGCACCACCCGGTTCTCCTACAACGGCGAGCCGGTCTACCACTACATGGGCTGCTCGACCTTCAGCGAGTACACGGTGGTCGCCGAGGTGTCGCTGGCCAAGGTCAATCCCGAGGCGAATCCCGAACACGTCTGCCTGCTCGGCTGCGGCGTCACCACGGGCATCGGCGCGGTGCACAACACCGCCAAGGTGCAGCCGGGCGATTCGGTCGCGGTGTTCGGCCTGGGTGCCATTGGTCTTGCCGTCATCCAGGGCGCCGTGCAGGCCAAGGCGGGCCGGATCATCGCCATCGACACCAACCCGGACAAGTTCGCGCTGGCGCGCGAGATGGGTGCGACCGACTGCGTAAACCCTAAGGACTTCGAGAAACCGATCCAGCAGGTTGTCGTCGAGATGACCGGGTGGGGCGTGGATCACAGCTTCGAGTGCATCGGCAATGTCAACGTGATGCGTGCCGCGCTGGAGTGCGCACACCGCGGTTGGGGCCAGAGCGTGATCATCGGCGTCGCTGGCGCCGGCCAGGAAATCAGCACGCGGCCGTTCCAGCTGGTGACGGGCCGCAAGTGGATGGGCACCGCGTTCGGCGGGGTCAAGGGCCGCAGCCAGCTGCCGGGCATGGTGGAGGATGCGATGCGCGGCGACATCCAGCTGGCGCCGTTCGTGACGCATACATTGCCGCTGGACCGCATCAACGAGGCCTTCGACCTGATGCACGAGGGCAAGTCGATCCGTGCCGTGATCCACTACTGACCCAAGCTCCCTGTAGGAGCGGCTTCAGCCGCGATCGAGAATGCGCCACGTGCCGGCCTTGGTAGGAGCGACGTGAGTCGCGATCCAACCCATTCGGATGAGGCGAATCGCGACTCACGTCGCTCCTACAGAAGGCACGCTTGCGGCTGAAGCCGCTCCTACAGAACACAGGTGGAACCTTCATGCAGAAGATCGAATCGCACGCCAGCTTTGGCGGCACCCAGGACGTCTGGCAACACACCTCCAGCACGCTGGGCTGCGACATGAAGTTCGCCGTCTACCTGCCGCCGCAGGCAGCCAGCGGCCCGTGCCCGGTGTTGTACTGGCTCAGTGGGTTGACGTGCACGGAGCAGAACTTCGTCACCAAGGCCGGCGCGCAACGGTATGCCGCCGAGCATGGCCTGATCCTGGTGGCACCCGACACCAGTCCGCGCGGCGAAGGCGTGCCCGACGGTGCCGGCTACGACCTGGGGCTGGGCGCCGGCTTCTACCTCAACGCCACGCATGCGCCCTGGGACACGCATTACCGCATGCACGACTACGTGGTCGACGAATTGCCGGCGCTGGTGGACGCGCATTTTCCGACCACCACCGCGCGCGGCATCAGCGGGCACTCCATGGGCGGCCACGGCGCGCTGGTGCTGGCGCTGCGCAACCCCGGCCGCTACCGCAGCGTGTCGGCGTTCTCGCCGATCGTCGCCCCCTCGCGCGTGCCGTGGGGCCAGAAGGCCTTCGCCGCCTACCTGGGCGATGAGCGCGATGCGTGGAAGGCATGGGATGCGTGCGAGCTGGTGCGCGACGCGAGCGCGCGCGTCGAGTTGCTGGTCGACCAGGGCGATGCCGACGAATTCCTTGAGGAACAGCTGCGTCCCGAGCTGCTGCGCGAGGCGTGCGACGTGGCCGGGCATCCGCTGACCCTGCGCATGCAGCCGGGCTACGACCACAGCTACTACTTCATCGCCAGCTTGATCGGCGACCACCTGGCACACCACGCCCGCGCGTTGAAGGGCTGAGCGCGCTATGCAGGAGCGGCTTGAGCCGCGAGCGCCTTCCCGAACGGCCTACACCTGTAGGAGCGACGTGAGTCGCGACCCGCGCAAGCCATTGAACGCCCGCGGTCGCGACTTACGTCGCTCCTACAACGTCTCGTTCAACCACGGCGTAGCCGGCTCGAGCACGAAGTCGGTATAGGCGAAGCGCCCGTCGCGCAGCACCGTCTCGCCGCACGCGACCGGCAACGGCGAGGCGAACATCGGGCCGGCATGCACCAGTGTGTGGAACTCGCCATTCTCGCCGCACGGGTCGCACGCGGCGGGCAGCGCGGCGAGCAGGCCGGCATCGAAATCACGGCCACCGAACGCGGCGTCCAGCTGCTGCGTATCCACGCAGCACAGCGTGGCGTGCAGGCCACCGGCGATCATGTCGTTCGCCAGTGCCCGGGTGTCGGTGCCGAACAGCGGGAACAGCGGCGACCACCCGAGTCGGGCGCACAGCGCCTCGCGCCACGCCCGGATGTCGGCCAGGAACAGGTCGCCGAAGGCCAGCGTCGACAGCCCCGGCCAACGCGCCCGCGCACGACTCAAGGCGTCGGCGAACGAGGCTTCATAGACGGCGTTATCGGCGCGCTGCGGGATCCAGGCCTCGATCACCGGCAGGCCGGCGGCAGCGGCCTGCGCGTGCAGCACGTCGCGGCGGATGCCCTGCATCGAGATGCGGTCGAAGCCTTCGGTCAGCGTGGTCAGCAGGCCGACCACGCGCACGTCGTCGCGCTGGCGCAGGGTGTGCAGGGTCCACGCGGCGTCCTTGCCACCGCTCCAGGAAAGCAGGATGTCGGTCATGCGGGGGATTATCGCCGGTGCGGGCATCGCGTCAGGCGTCGGACGGCGCTGCGCCACATACGCACCCGATTTTGCAGGAGCGGCTTCAGCCGCGAGCGCGTGCCCGAAAGGCCCTCACCTGTAGGAGCGACGTGAGTCGCGATCCGCGCCATCCGGAGGGATCACGGTCGCGACTCACGTCGCTCCTACAAGAGAGCGGTGTTGTGCAGGTACGGCCCTCGCGGCTGAGGCCGCTCCTACACGGGGCGATGCGGGGCGCCGGAGCGCACCGCCTCAGGCGGCGGTGACGTCCCGCAGCTCCCACGCGCTGCCGGCCAGCAGGCGCAGGCGCTGCTTGAGGACGTGACCGGGGATGGAGCTGGTGACCTTCAGGTCGATGTGCAGGTCGTGCTGTTCACCGTGCACCACGGCACCGGGATCGGTGGCGCCCAGTGCCGGGTCGACCTCGTCCGGCTCGTCCTGGAGCAGGCGCCAGCGCTCGAACAATGCGGGTTCGCGCAACGCGTCCTGCAGCTGCTCGGCGAAGCTTTCCGCGCCCTGCGCGGTGAACGACAGCGACGGCGTAGCGCCGCGGGCGCGGCTGCCGTCGGGGAGTCGGATGTAGTAGCGGGTGGCCATGGTCGGCGCCTCGTTCGGGAATGGGGTCAGCGTAGGCGCGCCCGGCTCCACCGGCCGTGAACGCTCCACCATCGGGGTGCCCCTTCCCCTCCCGGGAAGAACGGGGCGCCCGGCCCGCCGGACGCCCCGTTGCCGGCCCCGCGCCCGTCGCGCGATCCGGCCCCCTGCCTCTTCAGTGAACGTGGCCCGCGCCGCCCTTCGGACAATGGCAGACCGCGGTCGGCCCGAACTGGGTGCCGAAGGTCTGGCCGTCGCGGTGGCGCTGCCAGTAGAAGACCGGCGCGGGGGCGGCGTCATTGCCGATCTCGGCCATGTCGGCGTCCACGTCGAACAGGCGGCCGTCGACCATCACGTAGCGCGTGTCGACGGTGGCGCGGATGTTCTCCAGCGGGTTGCTGTCGAGCACCACCAGGTCGGCCTGCTTACCGACCTCCAGCGAGCCGATCTGGCGCGACAGGCCCAGGTAATCGGCGCCGTCGATGGTGAACGCGCGCAGCGCCTCGAAGTTGGAGAACCCGCCCTGGGTCAGCATCCATGCCTCCCAGTTCGGGCTCAGGCCCTGCAGCTGGCCGTGGCCGCCCACCTGGATCCTGACCCCGGCGTCGCGCAGCGTCTTCTTGGCCTTGGCGACCTCGATGTGCCAGTAGTCCCAGTCCGGCGCGGTCTCGCGGCGGATGCTGCGCGCGTCCAGCGTCTCGCGCGGGAAGAAGCGGTTGAGCTTCTCGTCTTCCCAGACGTTGTCTCGCGCGTACCACCAGTACTCGCCCGACAGCCCGCCGTAGCTGACCACCAGCGTCGGCGTGTTGCGCACGTCGGTCTGCGACCACATCTGCACCACGTCCTTGTAGAGCGGCGCCACCGGGATGTTGTGCTCGATGCCGGTGGCGCCGTCCAGGATCATCGTCATGTTGTGGTGGAAGGTGGAGCCGCCTTCCTCCACCACCAGCATGCCCAGCTCGCGCGCGGCGGTGTTGATCTGCTGGCGCTGGTCGCGGCGCGGCTGGTTGTAGCTCTTCACCGAGAACGCACCATTGGCCTTCATGCGGCGCAGGTGGCTGCGCGCGTCGTCGAGGGAATTGACCACCGCCTTGAAGTCGCCGTCGGCGCCGTAGAGGATCGTGCCGGTGGAGAACACGCGCGGGCCGACCATGCGTCCGGCCTTCTGCAGCTCGGCTTCTGAGAACACGAACTCGGTCGTCGCCGACGGGTCGTGCATGGTGGTGATGCCGAATGCCAGGTTGCTGTAGTACGCCCAGTTCTGCTGCGGAACCACGCCCTGGCCGAAGTGCGCCGCGTGCGCGTGCGCGTCCACGTAGCCCGGGACGATGGTCTTGCCGCTGGCGTCGATGACGTTGGCGCCGGTGGGGATATCCACCGATGCCCCGACCGCCTCGATCACGTCGCCGCGCAAGACGATGGTGCCGCGCTCGATGACCTCCTCGGCGTTCTCGGCATCGCGCATGGTGACGATGCGCGCGTTGGTGAAGGCGACCACTTCGTCGGGCGCGTCCACCGGGACGGTCAGGCCCATCGGGATGCCCGGCTCCTCGAAGCTGGGCTTGGCTGGCTCGGCGGGGGCGTCGGGCAGGAAGGCGACGGCCTGGTCGAGCTCGCGCGAGTGGTAGCGGTCGCCCACCATCCAGTGCAGCGACTTCGAGTCCGCGCCCCAGTGCAGGTAGCTGCCCACGTCGGCGCTGACCTGCGTCACCGGCACCGCCTTGCTCTCCTTGCTCAGCTCCACGGCCTTGCCGGTGGTGACCAGCGGCGCGACGTAGGCGTTGAACAGCTCGGTGAAGGCGACCCACTTGCCGTCCGGGCTCAGGTGCACGGCGTCGACGTACTTGAGGTCGAACACCTCGCGCGGGTCCTCGCCGTTGAGGCCGACCGACATCAGCTTCTTCTCCAGCCCGCCGCCGGTCAGGTAGTAGACGCGCGTGCCGTCGGCGTTGAACTGCGGGGATTCGCCGCTGTCGGCTACGCGCACCGCCTCGCCGCCGCCGGCCGGCATCACGTAGATGCCGCGCTCCTGCGACCACAGGCTGCCGGTCAGCCCGCCGCCGCCGGTCTTGCTGTAGACGATGCGGCGGCCGTCGGGCGAGAACCTCGGCCCGTAGTAGAAGCCCTTCTCGTCGGTCAGGCGCTTGCCGGTGCCGCCGCCGCCCGCGTCGCGCACGTAGATCGCGCCGAGCGCCTCGTCCGACCACGTCGTGTACAGCAGCTTGCGGCCGTCGGCGCTGAAGCTGGGCTGGTATTCGTAGAGGCCGTCGTTGCCAGTCAGCCGCTGCGGCGTGCCGTCCGGCAGCTGCTTGCGCCACAGGTGGCCGACCGCATGGAATACCACGGTGCGGCCATCGGCGCTGGTGGCAACGTCGCGGATCATCTTCGGCGCGAAGCTGCCTTCATCGATGCTCTGCTCGAAGCGCAACGCGTTGGTAGCCGTCTGCTCGACGCGGGCGGTGAACGGGATGTTGCGCGCCTCGCCGCTGGCGATGTCGACGCGCCACAGCTTGCCCTGCGCCCACAGCACCACGGCGCGGTTGTCGGGCGTCCAGTCGAAGCCCGTGTATGGCCCGAAGATGGCCCACGCCTCCTGCTGGTCGTGGCTCAGTCCGTCCCACACCGGGCGCACCCGGCCGCTGGCCAAGTCCATCACGTGCAGCACGGACTTGTCGCGGATGCGCTTCACGAACGCCAGCGACGTGCCGTCGGGCGAGGGCTGCGGCCGCACCGCACCGCCGGCGGTGCCGATGAGCGTGTCGATCTCGCCGGTCTCGCGGTCCAGGCGCTTGATCGCGTAGATCACCCCGTGCGGGTCCTTGTTGTACTGGAAGGTCGGGCCTTGGCTGACGTCCTCGGAGAAGTACACGTAGCGGCCGTCGGGCGACACCGCCGGTTCGCCCAGGTCCTGCTGGTCGTTCTTCTGCTTGGTCAGCTGCACGCCGCCGCCGGCGCCCTGCGTGCCGCTGTGGTGGTACATCCACAACTCGCCGGCGCCGAGCGAGCGCTCGCCGGTGAAGTGCTTGCGGCCGATGATGAACTGGCCATCCGGCGTCCAGGCCGGGTTATTGAGCAGGCGGAAGTCCTCCTTCGTCACCTGCACCGGGTTGCGGCCATCGGTATCGATGCGCCACAGGTTGTTGCCGCCACCGCGGTCGGAAGTGAAGGCCAACTCGCGCCCGTCGGGCGAGAAGCGCGGCTGCACGTCCCACGCCGGGCCGGACGTGACGCGCTGCGCGGTGCCGCCGCCGATCGGCAGCAGGTACAGGTCGCCCAGCAGCGAGAACGCCAGCTGGCGACCGTCGGGCGACACGTCCACATCCATCCACGTGCCTTCGTCGGTGTCGAAGGCGATGGTCGTGGTCGGGCCGTGCGCGGTCGACACGTCCCACTTCGCCTCCTCGGCTTCGCCGTCCTTGCGCGCGCCGCGCGCGGTCTGCAGCGGGGCCTGCGCCGGGTCGTTGCCGACCGGGTCGAGCGCGTCCTGCTCCAGTTGCACCGGCGGGGCGTCGGCGTCGGCTTCCGCCTGCTCCTGCGGCGAGGGCTGGGGCGCGGGTGGCGGCTGCTGGGCGAAGGCGGGGGTGG
>CBIHLN010000025.1:0-31733 GCA_966210725.1 uncultured Lysobacter sp.
CCCCCGAATCGCAGGAGATCCGCCCATGTCCCCCACCTCGACCGATGCCGTCAAGAGCAACCTCGGTGACGCCGGAAGCAACCTCAAGCAGGCCGCCGTCGACGCGGGCCACGCACTCAAGGGCGCGGCCGGCGCGGCCGGTGAAGAACTCAAGCTCGGCAAGGCCAGCGTCAAGGCCGACCTGGCCGACAGTGCACTGGCCGGTATCGCCGCGGCCGAGAACGCCGGTGGCGCAGCGCGCGAGCAGGTCGACGTGCTGATGGAGAAGGGCATGGACCTGATCGACTCGGCCGCCGAACTGGTGCGTGAGCGTCCGCTGGCGTCCTTCGGTGTCGCCTTCGCGGCCGGTTTCATCATCGCCAAGCTGGCCCGCAGCGGCGACCGCTGAGTGCGTCTACCGCTCTTCCACCTGGATACGCGGACCTGCGCTGACGGAGGATGCCGGTGACGCCACGCGGTCCCCACGGTGACCCGTCGCGCGACGAGTACGGCGCGCCCGCCGACCACCTGTCGGCGGCCGCCCGCGCGGCCATCGACGCGCATGCACGCGAGCAGGCCGACGCCGAAACCCGCGCGCGCGCAAAGGATGCGGCGGAGGACGCGCGCGAGCGCCTGACCCGCGAGCAGGCCGAGCGCATCGCCGAAGCCGCCGAGCGCGAAGCCTCCACGCCCGACCCCGACCAGCCGCAGCCCGACATCCTCGAATCGCTGCGTCAGCTGGGCGATGCCGGGCGTGCCGGGCTGGGCGCGGCGCGCGATGCGGCACGCGCGCTGCGCACACTGGTGTCGGCGGATTTCTCGCTGGCGCGCAGCGCGTTCGGCCGCACGCTGGCCTTCACCGGTATGGCGATCGCGTTCGGCGGCACCGCCTGGCTGTTGCTCATGGCGTCGCTGATCGTGTTCCTCAACCGCCAGGTCGGGATGCCGTGGTCGGGCGCCCTGCTCGTCACGGCGCTTCTGAGCATCGCGGTGACGTGGTTTGCCGGCTGGCAGGCCATGCGCTACTTCGACCACACCCGGATGCAGGCCACGCGCCGGCAGCTGGCGCGCCTGGGCATCGGCGAGCTGGCCGACTTCACCCCGCGCCCCGGGGACGTGCAGTCATCGCGCGAGGCGGCCGAGCAATCGAAAGAAGAGAACGGCGGCAAGACGCTCAAGGACAAGCTGGGCGTGGACCTGACGCCGCCGTGACCCACACCCTGCGCCCCGCCACTTCCTGACCGGATCGTGTTCCCGATGAGTTTCGACAAGCTGTTGCGCAAGGTGGAGCAGGCCGAGATGGCACTGGAGGCGCGCGAGCGCCAGTACAGCGCCGACATGCGCCAGCTCAAGCGGTCCTGGCGGCTGACGTGGTCGCCGGGCCGGATCGTGGTGGCCGGGCTGTTGACCGGCTTCCTCGCCGGGCGCCGCGAGCGCATCGGTGCCGCCGACGGCCCGGGCATCCTGCGCGTGATCTCGCTGGTGTCCACGATGATGGCCAGCGTCCATGCCAAGGAGGCCTCGAGCGAGGCCGAGCACGCGGCCGATGCCGCCACCGACATGGCCGCCACCCAGGCGCCCGGCGCCGGCGTGTCGGTGGACGGCCCGCCGTGACCGCGCCGTCGCCGACGCCCGACGCGCCGACCATTTCCGAAGCCCCGCCGCGCCCGCCGCGCCGGCGCGCCTCCACGGCGCTGATCGTCCTCACCGTGCTGGCGGTGGGCTACACGATGTGGGCGGCGCAGGAGGTGCTGCTGCCGGTGCTGCTGGCGATGTTCTTCGCGCTGATCGGCAACCCCATCATCCGCGCGCTGCGGCGGCTGTACATCCCCACCGTGCTGGGCGCGCTGTTGCTGGTGGTGGGCGGCTTGGCCGCGGCCGGTGCGCTGGGTTACCAGCTGATCGAACCGGCGGCCGAATGGGTGCGCCAGGCGCCACGCGCGATGGGCGAGATCGTGCCCAAGCTGCGCGAGCTGACCAAGCCGGTGGACGACGCCAGCGACGCGGCCGAAAACATCGCCCGTGTCGCCAGCGGCGAGGACAAGGGGCGGCCGGTGCAGGTGGTGCGGACCCAGGTCGACGACCCGTATGCCGCGCTGACCGCCACCCCGATGATGATCGCCTCGGTGCTGGCCGTGGTGCTGCTGACGCTGTTCTTCATGGTGTTCGGCGAGCAGTTGCAGCGAAAGGCCATCGCGCTGCTGCCCAACCGCCAGCAGAAGCGCCTGACCGTGGAGATCATGCATTCGATCGAGGTCGAGATCTCGCGCTACGTGCTGACCATCACCCTGATCAACGTGGCGGTGGGCATGGTGTTCGCCGGCATCCTGTTCCTGCTCAAGGTGCCGCTGCAGGAAGCGCTGCTGTGGGGCACGATGGCGGCGCTGCTGAACTTCGCCCCGTACGTGGGGCCGCTGATCGGCATCCTGATGATGCTGGTGATGGGTTTCGTGGCGTTCGACGAGCTGTGGATGTCGCTGCTGCCGGCGGGCATCTACCTGGTGCTCCACACCCTGGAAGGGCAGATCCTCACGCCCGTCATCCTCGGGCGGCGCATGCGCATCTCGCCCCTGGTCCTGATCCTGGCGCTGATGCTGTTCGGCTGGCTGTGGGGGATCATCGGCCTGCTGCTGGCCGTGCCACTGCTGGTGTGCATGAAGATCGTCCTGTCGCGCATCGAAGGCCTGGAAGGCTGGGCGACGCTGATGGAGTGACCGCGGACGGCCACGCCCGCGGCGCTAGAATCGACCGGTGAGTTTCCCCGTACACGCCATCACCCTGGACCTGGACGACACGATCTGGCCGATCGCGCCGGTGATCGTGCGCGCCGAGGACGCGCTGGCAACGTGGCTGCGCGAGCACGCGCCGCGCACCGCCGAGCGCTGGCCGGTGGCGGCCTCGCGCGAGCTGCGCGAGCGCATGGGCAGCGAGCGGCCCGACCTGTCGCACGACTTCACCCAGCTGCGCCGCCTGGCACTCCAACAGATGTTCCGCGAGGCCGGTGACGACGTGACCCTGGTGGACCCGGCGTTCGATGCGTTCTTTGCGGCGCGCTGCGCGGTGGAGCACTACCCCGACAGCGTCGACGCCCTGGAGCGCATGGCCGCGCGCGTGCCGCTGGCCGCGCTCAGCAACGGCAATGCCTGCCTGCGCACGATCGGGTTGATGCACCTGTTCGAGTTCCAGCTGGGCGCGCGCGAGCACGGCGCGGCCAAGCCCGATGCCAGCATCTTCCACGCCGCGTGCGCGCGGCTGGACTGTGCACCGGCCACGGTGCTGCACGTGGGCGACGACATCGAGATGGACGTGGTCGGCGCGCACCGCGCCGGCCTGCGCAGCTGCTGGATCAACCGCGAGGCACGCGAGTGGCCGCACCGGCAGCTCGAGCCCGACCTGCAGTTCCCCACCCTTGCCGCCCTGGCCGACTGGCTGGAGACGGCACGCACCCCGGACACGACCCGACCATGACGAACACGCCGCTGCCCGCCTGCTTCATCGACGCCGCCGATGCGAACGACGCCTTGCCGCTGCACCTGGTGGACCGGGCATCGCTGGCGGGGTGGCGCGAGGCCCAGCCGGCGGCGGTCGCCGCGTGGGTGCGGGCGCAGGGCTTCGACGGTGCGCCCGGCACGGTCATGACGCTGGCCGACGGCGAGGGCGGCATCGCCGGCGCGGTGGTCGGCATCGGCGACCCGCTCGACCCGGCCAGCTACGGCCACGTGCCGATGTCGTTGCCCGCGCGCACCTGGGCCGTGACCGGCGACATCGACCACGCGCAGCGCCAGGCGCTGCAGCTGGGCTGGGGCCTGGGCGCGTACCGCTTCGACCGCTACAAGAAGCCGGCGCGCACGCCCGCGCAACTGGCGGTGGATGCGGGGGACGGGTCGCTCGTGGACACGCTGGCCGCGTGCGTGCGCGTGCGCAGCCTGGTCAACACGCCGACCGAGCACATGGGCCCGGACCAGCTGGAGCAGGTCGCGTGCGAGATCGCCGAGCGCCACGGCGCCACGATCAAGGTGGTCGGCGGCGAGGACCTGTTGACCGAGAACTTCCCCGCGATCCACGCCGTCGGCCGCGCCAGCCACCGCGCGCCGCGGCTGATCTCGCTGGCGTGGGGCGACGCGTCGCATCCGCACGTGGCCATCGTCGGCAAGGGCGTGTGCTTCGACACCGGTGGCCTGGACCTCAAGCCCGCCGACGGCATGCGCTGGATGAAGAAGGACATGGGCGGCGCCGCGCACGCCATCGCGCTGGCCGAATGGATCATGGCGCGCAAGCTGCCGCTGCGGATCACGCTGCTGGTGCCGGCGGTGGAAAACGCCATCGGGCCCGATGCGTTCCGACCCGGCGAGGTCATCGCCACCCGCCAGGGGCTGAGCATCGAGATCGACAACACCGACGCCGAAGGCCGCGTCGTGCTGTGCGATGCGCTCACCTTTGCGGGTGAGCTGGAGCCGGCGATGATCCTGGACTTCGCCACGCTGACCGGTGCGGCGCGCATCGCGCTGGGCCCGGAGCTGCCGGCGCTGTACTGCAACGACGATGCGCTGGCGCAGCAGTGGCTGGACGCCGGCGGCACCGCGCGCGACCCGGTCTGGCGCATGCCGCTGTGGCGGCCGTACCTGCGCTACCTCACCAGCCACATCGCCGACCTGGCCAACGGTGGGCCGTCGAAGATGGCCGGCTCCATCAGCGCCGCGCTGTACCTGGAGCGCTTTGTGCCGGCCGGCGTGCCGTGGGCGCACCTGGACGTGTTTTCGTGGAACGACAGCGACCGCCCGGGCCGCCCGTTCGGCGGCGAGGCGCAGGGGCTGCGGTCGGCGTTCGCGATGCTGCAGGCGCGCTTCGGCGCGTGACGCGCGCGGCGCGCTAGAGCCAGCCCTTCTGGCGGGCCATGCGGTAGGCCTCGATGCGGTTGCCGACCCCGAGCTTGCCGATCGACTCCGAGAGGTAGTTGCGGACCGTGCCGGGTGACAGGTGCAGCTGCGCGGCGATCTCGCCGGCGGTGAGGCCTTCGCCGGCCATGCGCAGCACCTGGCGCTCGCGGTCGTTGAGCGGGTCGGCCTCCGACCAGGCCTCCAGTGCGAGCTGCGGATCGATCGCGCGGCCGCCGCGGTGCACCTGGCGCAGCGCGTCGGACAGCTGCTCGGCCGGCGCGTCCTTGAGCAGGTAACCGCACACGCCGGCATCCAGCGCGCGCCGCAGGAAGCCGCCGCGGGCGAACGTGGTCACGATCACCACCTTCACCGGCAGCCCCTGGCGCTGCACGCGCTGGGCCAGCTCCAGCCCGGTCAGGCCGGGCATCTCGATGTCGGTCACCAGCAGGTCGGGCTTGAGGCGTTGCAGCTCGCGCCAGGCCGATTCCCCGTCGGCGGCGGCGGCGACGACGTCGATGTCCGACTCCATGCCCAGCAACGCCGCCAGTGCACCGCGCAGCATCGCCTGGTCCTCGGCCAGCAGGACGCGGATCATGGATGGACGTGTGCAGGCGACATGCGCGGAACGGTAGCAGACGGCGCCCGTCGCACCGGCCGGTACGACGGGCGATGGCGCATGCCGACGCCCCGCTTGCGTGCTCGCACGCTCAACGCGGGTCACCCGCCGGGAGGGTGCACCGGGTCGTCGTTGGCCGCGAGGGGAACCCGGGCCTCCAGGTGGGTGCCGCGGCCGCCCGCCGCCTCGATGCGCAGGCGGCCACGCACGCCCTCGATGCGCTCGCGCATGCCACCCAGCCCGTTGCCGGGCACGATGGCGCCGCCGCGGCCGTCATCGACGATGCGCAGCACCACCTCGCCGCCTTCCATGCCGAAGCGGGCATCGGCCCGCTGTGCGCGGGCGTGGCGCTGGATGTTGGTGGCCGCCTCGCGCACCGCCATCGCCAGCACGTTCTCCACCCCGGCCGGCAGCGCGTCGTGCGCGAACGCGTCGTCGAAGCGGTACTCGAACGCGACCCCGCTGGACTCCAGCAGCAGCTTGGCCGAGGCCAGTTCGGCGGCGATCCCGGCGGTGCGGATGCCGCTCACGGCACGACGCACCTGGGCGAGCGCGTCGCGTGCGACGCGGCCGACCTCGTCCAGTTCGCCGCGCGCCGCGGCGGGGTCGCGGTCCAGCAGGCGCCCGGCGAGGTCGGACTTCAACGCCACCATCGACAGGGTATGGCCGAGCAGGTCATGCAGGTCGCGGCCGATGCGCTCGCGTTCGGCCAGCGCCGCCAGTCGCCGCACTTCATCGTGCGAAAGCCGCAGCGCGGCGTCGCGGTCGCTGTTGGTCCGCTCCATGTGGACCAGGATGCCGATGATCACCGTCACGGTGGGCATCCACGCCAGCGCCTGCCACGGGTAGCCGATGTACCGCGCGTAGGCGATGAGCACCACGTTGAGCGCCGCCAGCGCGATGACGTAGCGGTGGGTCGATGCGCTGCCGCGTGGCTGCAGCATCACGCAGCCGAACACGAAATAGCTCAGCCCCGACGGGTACCAGGGCAGCAGCGCGAAACACAGCGCCACCATCGCGGCGGCGCAGGCGTAGGCCGTGCGCGGCGCGGCGACGACACTCCGGGCATACAGCCACACGAACAGCGGGTACGACACCAGGGTCAGGACGGCCCAGCGTGCGGTGTAGCCGAAGGCCCCGCCGGACACCGCCGGCGTGATGAACACCCACACCGACCACGCCAGGTGCACGAACTGCTGCCAGGGCGCGCGCCCCAGGCGCCGGTCGTGCGCGGCGATCGAACCGGGTTCGGGACGCAGCCAGCGCGGGAGTCGGGTGGCCACCATGCGGTTACCTCAGCACCACGCCGTCGATGCGGAACTCGAATGTGCCATGCGGCTGCCCGGCCGTGAAGGCGATGCCGCGCAGCCGCGACAGGTCCGCGCCCCGGAACCCCGCCAGTGGCAGCCGCACCTCCCGCCACTGCGGCCCGGCCACGAACGGCTGCATGCTGGGCATGCCCTGCGCCGACGGCCCGGAAAACAGCAGCACGCTGTAGGTGCGCCCGTCGCCGCGCGCATGGAAGACCAGTTCCCTGCGCTGCGACAGGTCCGCCGGCTGCATCGGCGCGGACGCGGGGAAGAAGATCACGCCCGACCAGGGGTAGCCGAAGCCGGGTTTCACCTCGCCGGTCACCTGCAACGCGCCGCGCGACCCCCCGGCGCCGCCGGCCACCAGCGCGTGCCGCACCTGCGAGGCACCGCCGGCGATCCGGTCGGTGGTGGGTTGCCAGTCGCCGAAGGCCGCATCGATGGCCGCGCCGTCGAAATCGCTGACCTGCGTGGTGGCGGGCACCGGCGGCGCCTCACCGCCTTCGGTCGCCACCGCCTGCGCCGCGCGGTCGACCCGGTGCCCGTTCTTCCACACCGTGTCGATCGACCGTGTCGCCGCGATGTCCGCCAGTGGGTTGCCCGCCACCAGCACCAGGTCCGCGCGGTGCCCGGGTGCGATGCGGCCCCGGCCGTCGAGTCCGAAGCGCCGCGCCGGCACCGACGTCGCGGCGGCCAGCGCCCGGGCCGGGGTCAGGCCGGCGCGTACGAGCAGTGCGAGTTCGTGGTGCAGGCTCGCACCGTGTGCGGTCCCGGGGTTGGGCGCGTCGCTGCCGGCCAGGATATCCACGCCCGCCGCGTGCAGCCGGCGCACGCTGTCGAGCGCGCGTTGCAGGCGGGCGGGGTCGCCGTCGGTAGCCATGAAGTCGCGGGCAAGCGTGCCGCTCTGCTCGGGCGTCAGCCAAGGGCCGACGTGCGCGTCATCGGCCAGTGCCCGGCCGCCGCCCGTCCCGGCCATCGACGCCACCACCGACAGCGTCGGCACCAGGAACGCGTCGCGGGTGCGCATGGCCGTCACCAGCGCGTCGTCGGCGACCGCATCGGTGAACACGTGCACCAGGCCATCGGCACCGGCGTCCACCACCATGCGGGCGTCGCCATGCCGCGCCACGTGGGCGACGGCCATGCGCTGGCGCGCGTGTGCGGCGTCGACCACCGCAGCGACCTGTGGCGGCGACAGCGTCGGCAGGCGCCGCGGCTGCGCGTAGGCGCTCAGGTCCTCCACGATCAGCTTGATGTAGTCCGCGCCCTCCTCCACCCGGTCGCCGACGAACGCGTCGATGTCGGTGCCGGCATCGACCGTCGGCACCGGGAACCCGTACTGGGTGCCGTGCCCGCCGCGCGCGGTGACGGCGTACCCGGCCGCCCACAGGTCCGCCCGGCCGGTCGCCGCACGCGACGCGCGCCGGTCGCGCAGCGCGGCCAGGCGGTCCGCCGTGCCGTGCATGTCGAAGCCCGCGGTCACGCCGAAACGCGCCATGTCGCGCTGCGCCTCGTCCCAGGCGTGCACGTGGGCGTCGATCAGGCCGGGCAGCAATGTCCTGCCGGTGCCGTCGACCACCGCCATGCCGTCGGGCACCGCGTCGTCGGTCGACACCGCCTGGATGTAGCCGTCGCGCACCACCACGGTGGCGATGCCGAGGTCGCGTTCGCCATCGAACACGCGTGCCCCGCGGATGGCGAAGCCGGCGGCTGGCGCATCAGCCGATGCGGCGGCCTGTGTCGGTGTCGGTGCCGGAGCAGGGTCCTGCACGGCCACGGCCAGCCCGATCACGGAGGCGAGCGCGGCGACGGCGAGCATGTCGGGCCAACGGTTCATCGGAATCCTCGCGACGGGGACACGGCGATCAGTCGATCAGGGCGAGCCGGCGCTGGGCCAGCACGAGGAAGGCCACCGCCACGGTGAGCAGCACCAGCACGTGCAGCCACGCCGATCCGCCCTGGTCGTGCCCGACGACCTTCAGCGCCAGTTGCGCCAGGTGGTAGGCCGGCCATGCGGGCGCGAGGCGGCCCACGATGTCGGGCAGCATCGACAGCGGCAGCCACAGGCCGGACAGAAACGCCATCGGCAGGTACACCAGGTTGAGCAGCGCGGGCGCGGCACTGCCGCTGACCAGCGTGCCGGCATACAGCCCGATGGCGCAGAACGGCAACGCCCCCAGCACGTCCACCGCCGCCAGCAGCAGCCACTGCGACGCCGACAGCTGGACCCCGGCCCCGAACCGCGCGATCAGGCCGACGATGATCGACACGGCCAGCGCGAAGGCCATCGCCATCGCCATCTTCGCCAGCAGCGGCGCACCGGCCGGCACCGGCAGCACGCGCCTGAGCCGCAGCAGCCCGCGCTGGCGGTCCACGGCGATGGTGACGCCCAGGCCGAACATGGCCGCGCCAATCACGCCGAACACGCCGTAGGTGGCCAGCAGGTACTGCGCCGCCCCGGCATTGCCGCGATTGAGCAGCACGCCGAACAGCAGGTAGAACAGCGCCGGGAACAGCAGCGTGGGCAGCACGAACATGGGTTCGCGCAGCATCCGCAGGCTTTCCATGCGGGCTTCCATGGCGTAGCTGCGCAACCGGCGCGCGGCCGGGGAGCGCGGCGGGGCGACGGCGGTGTGCGATGCGGACATCAGGCGGCCTCCTGCTGGGGACGGGTCAGGGCGAGGAAGGCGTCGGCCAGTCCGGCCCGGTGGACTTCGAGGTCGTGGAGCGTGGGGTCGGCGTCCAGCAGGCGCCGCAGCACGGGCTCGGCGTCGCGCGCCAGGATGCGCAGGCAGGCGCCTTCGCGCGCGGCCTCCGCCACGCCGGGCCAGCGCGCCACTTCGTCGGCGTTTAACCCGCTGGCGCACCGGATGCGCCGCTGCGAGACCTGTGCGCGGATGGCCTCCACGGTGCCTTCGGCGATCAGCTGGCCGCGGTCGAGCACGGCAACCCGGTCGGCCAGCGCGTCGGCCTCTTCCAGGTAGTGGGTGGTCAGCAGCACCGCGCAGCCGTCCGCGACCAGTTCGCGGATCGCCGCCCACACCGCCTGCCGCGCCTCGATGTCCAGGCCGGTGGTGGGTTCGTCCAGGAACAGCAGGCGAGGCCGGCCGCAAAGCGCCAGCGCGAACTGGACGCGCCGCTGCTGGCCGCCGGACAGCGCGCCGTAACGGCGCTCGAGCAGCCCGTCCAGGCCACCCAGCGCGATGCAGTCGGCCATGCTGCGCGGCGCCGGGTAGTAGCTGCGCACCAGCGCCAGCACTTCGCGCACCTTCAGGGTGTCGGGCAGGTCCGCCGCCTGCAGCATCACGCCGACACGGGCGCGCGCGTCGATCGCCCCCGGCGGGCCGCCGAACAGCGTCGCGGTGCCGGCATCGGGTTGCAGCAGGCCCAGCAGCAGGCCGATCGCCGTGGTCTTGCCGGCGCCGTTGGGCCCCAACAGGGCCAGCACCTCGCCGGCGTGCAGGGCCAGGTCGACACCCGCCAGTGCACGCGTGGCGCCGAAGCGCTTGCCGGCGTCCTGCAGCTGCGCCAGGGGAACGGCAGGGGTCATGTTCGCGCCTCCTTGGGGGACACGGCCATGCTCGCCACCCGCGCCCCGTCGCGTCAGTCCATGCCGTCAGGCCAAGCGCATGACACGCGTCACGTGACCCGCACCCGGCCGTCGACCTAGGCTGTGCCTCCCCGGGACCCGTGTCCCGCTGGACGCCCGCAACGTCCGGACGGCACCGCGGCGCGGCAGTGACGACCGCTTGAGGTTGGAACCGCCGCGCCGATGGGGTCACACTCCGCGCTTTCACACGTCATGGACCGGCATGAACGATTCGGCTGACCTGCTCAACCAGCTTCGCATCGACCGCAGCGCGCCGCCCCCGCAGGCGTCGCGGCGCGGCCTGTGGATCGGCCTGGGAATCGCCGGCGCAGTGGCCGCCGCCGCGCTCGTGGCGTGGCTGGCGTTCGGCCGCGGCACCGCAGCCGAGGTGCGAACCGCACAGGCGGTCGCCATCGGCGGCAACGGCGCCTCCGCCGCCTCGGTGCTGGACGCCACCGGGTATGTCGTGGCGCGGCGCATGGCCACCGTGTCGGCGAAGATCACCGGCAAGGTGCGCGAGGTGCTGATCGAGGAAGGCCAGCGCGTCGAGGCCGGCCAGGTGATGGCGACGCTGGACCCGGTCGACGCCGGCGCCCAGCGCAATCTCGCGGCGTCGCAACTGGCAGCCGCACGCAGCCAGATCGCCGGCACCCGCGCGCAACTGCGCGAGGCCGAGGCCAATGCGACGCGGCTGGGCGAGCTGGTCGCCGGCCAGCTGGTGTCGCAGGCGCAGTACGACCAGGCCGTGGCGCAGCGCGATGCGTTGCGCGCGCAACTGGCCACCGTGGAGCGCAATGCCCAGGTCGCCGGGGACCAGTTGCGCATCGCCGACCAGGGCGTGGACAACACCGTGGTGCGCGCGCCGTTCGCCGGCGTGGTCATCGCCAAGGCCGCGCAGCCGGGCGAGATCGTCTCGCCCCTGTCGGCCGGTGGTGGCTTCACCCGCACCGGCATCGGCACCATCGTCGACATGGACTCGCTGGAAGTCGAAGTGGACGTCGGCGAGGCCTTCATCGGCCGCGTGCAGCCGAAGATGCCGGTGGAGGCCACGCTCAACGCCTATCCGGACTGGAAGATCCCGGGCGAGGTCATCGCCATCATCCCCACCGCCGACCGCAGCAAGGCCACCGTCAAGGTGCGCATCGCGCTGCTGGAACGCGACGACCGCATCGTCCCCGACATGGGCGTGCGCGTCAGCTTCCTGGAGAAGGCCGCGCCGCAGCAGGACGAGCAGCGCCCGCGCGGCGTGCTGGTGCCGGCGTCGGCGCTGGCCACGCGCGGCGACGCACAGGTGGCGTTCGTGTTGGCCGGCGAGACGGTGGAACAACGTGAAGTCACCGTCGGCCGCACGCTCGGCGACGACCGCGAAGTCACCGAAGGCCTCTCGGGCAGCGACACCGTCGTGCTCGATCCGCCTGCCGAACTGGCCGATGGCGACGCGGTCCGCGTCGCTGCGGCCGATGTCGAATCCTGAGCCCTGCCCGCGTCATACCGCTGACCGTCCACCACCGCATCCACACCGGGGAACCGCCATGTCACTGGTCACCATCCGCAACCTCACCAAGGCCTACCAGCGCGGGCCGGACAAGGTCGAAGTGCTGCACGGCATCGACCTGGACATCCCGGAGGGCGACTTCGTCGCGCTGATGGGGCCGTCGGGCTCGGGCAAGACGACGCTGCTCAACCTGATCGGCGGGCTGGATTCGCCCTCGGGCGGCGAGATCGACATCGAAGGCCAGCGGATCGACCGCATGGGCGCGGGCCAGCTCTCGCAGTGGCGCAGCGACCACGTCGGCTTCGTGTTCCAGTTCTACAACCTGATGCCCACGCTGACCGCGCAGAAGAACGTCGAGCTGCCGCTGCTGCTGACCAGGCTGTCGGCGGCCCAGCGCAAGCGCAACGCCGAGATCGCGCTGGAGCTGGTGGGCCTGAAGGACCGCGGCAAGCACCGCCCCAACGAGTTGTCGGGCGGCCAGCAGCAGCGCGTGGCGATCGCGCGCGCCATCGTGTCCGACCCCACCCTGCTGATCTGCGACGAGCCCACCGGCGACCTGGACCGGCAGTCGGCCGAGGAGATCCTCGCGCTGTTGCAGAGCCTCAACCGCGACCACGGCAAGACCATCGTCATGGTCACCCACGACCCGAAGGCCGCCGACCACGCGCGCCGGACGATCCACCTGGACAAGGGCACGCTGGCTGCCGATGGCGCGTCGCTGGCGCACTGATGCTTCAAGCCCCTCTCCCGCCGGGAGAGGGGTTGGGAGAGGGTTCGGCGCGAGCAGCGATGCCTCAAGGCCGGCAGAAGTTGAAGGTACGCGGTCTGATTGGCGTCATCGCTGACCTGGCATTCGTTCCTCCGCCGCACCCTCATCCGCCCTTCGGGCACCTTCTCCCCGGCCTGTAGACGAGGCAAGGGGAGAAGGAGATACGAGCACAAGGAAGCAGACATGAAATACCTGCACCTGATCTGGGCCGCGCTGTTCCGCAGCAAGACCCGCACGTTCCTGACGCTGCTGTCGGTGGTCGCCGCGTTCCTGCTGTTCGGCATGCTCGACTCCGTGCGCGTGGCGTTCAACTCCGGCGGCAGCGTCGCTGGCGCCGACCGCATGGTGGTCGCCTCGCGCCTGTCGATCACGCAGATGCTGCCGTACCGGCTGCTGTCGCAGATCGAGGCCGTCGACGGTGTCGAAGAGGTGTCCTACGCGGCCTGGTTCGGCGGCATCTACCGCGACCCGAAGAACTTCTTCCCGAACTTCTCCGTCGGCCCGGATTACTTCGAGCTGTACCCGGAGTACGAGATCCCCGCCGACCAGATGCGCGCGTTCCAGGCCGACCGCACCGGCGCGGTGGTGGGCCGCGCGCTGGCCGAGCGCCACGGCTGGAAGATCGGCGACACCATCCCGCTGCAGGCGACGATCTTCCCGCGCGGCGGCGACAACGCCTGGCCGCTCAACCTGCGTGCGATCTTCACCATCGACGACAGCAAGCGCCGCGGCGAGGAGAACCAGCTGCTGTTCCACTGGGCGTACTTCGACGAGGCCAACGACTACGTCAAGGGCGAGGTCGGCTGGTACATGGTCAAGCTGGCCGACGTGAACAACGCCACGTCCGTCGCACGCGCGATCGACGCGCTGAGCGAGAACTCCGACCACGAAACCAAGACCCAGACCGAGCAGGCGTTCAACCAGGCCTTCGCCAAGCAGTTCGCCGACATCGGGCTGATCGTCACGGCGATCATGGGCGCGGTGTTCTTCACCCTGCTGCTGCTGACCGGCAACACCATGGCGCAGGCGGTGCGCGAGCGCATCCCGGAGCTGGCCGTGCTCAAGACCATCGGCTTCTCCAACCGCAGCGTGCTGGTGCTGGTGCTGGCCGAGTCGGTGCTGCTGCTGGTGCTGGGCGGCGCGATCGGGCTGGGCATCGCCGCGGCGATCATGCCGGCCGTCAGTGCGGCCAGCGGCGGAATGATCCAGCTGCCCGGCGTGCCCGGGCAGACCTGGGGCGTCGGGCTGGCCCTGATGGCGGCGATCGGCGTGCTGGTCGGCCTGCTGCCGGCGCTGCGCGCGATGCGCCTGAATATCGTCGACGCGCTGGCCGGGCGCTGATCCCATCACGGAGACCGATGCGATGAAACGCCTGAAGAAGTGGTTGGTGAACCTCGGCATCCTGCTGGCGCTGGTCGCCGGCCTGGTCGCCTGGATGATGGCGCCGTGGCAGGCCGTGCTCGGCGTGGCGGTGCTGCTGGCGCTGTGGCTGGTGCTGACCCGGCGCGGCCGGCAGACGCTGGCGGTGGCGGGTGTCGGGCTGGCCAGCCTGCCGCAGCGCTGGGGCGCGTCCAGCGTGATCGTGATCGGCATCGCCGGCGTGGTCGGCGTGCTGGTGGCGATGCTGGCGATGGGCGAAGGCTTCCAGGCGACGCTTCAGCAGACCGGCAGCAACGACACCGCGATCATCCTGCGCGGCGGCTCGCAGGCCGAGACCAACTCGGTGATCACCCGCGACCAGGTGCCGCTGATCGGCAGCCTGGACGGGATCGGCAAGGACGGCGACGGCCGCGGCCGGATCTCGCCGGAGCTGTCGCAGGTGATCAACCTGGTCAGCAAGGGCGACGGACTGGACGCCAACGCGCAGTTGCGCGGCGTCGGGCCGGAAGGCTGGGCTCTGCGCCCGCAGCTGAAGGTGGTCGAAGGCCGCGCGTTCGAGCCGGGCCTGCGCGAGCTGGTGGTCGGCCAGGGGGCGCAGTCGAAGTTCGAAGGGCTGGAGGTCGGCAGGACCATCGAACTGGTCAACCAGGACTGGACCGTGGTCGGCGTGTTCGCCTCCGGCGACTCGCACGATTCGGAACTGTGGGCCGACGGCGAGACGCTGGCCTCGACCTACAACCGCACCTCGTTCCAGTCCGTCACCGTCGGGCTGGACGGCAAGGACGGGTTCACCCGCCTGAAAGCCGCGCTGGCCGCAGACCCGCGGCTGAAGCTGGACGTGCAGACCACGCGCGACTACTACGCCAAGCAGTCCGAGGGGCTGACGAAGCTGATCAAGATCCTGGGCACGGTGATAGGCACCATCATGGCGATCGGCGCCGTGTTCGGCGCGCTCAACACCATGTACGCCGCGGTGGCCGGGCGTGCCCGCGAGATCGCGACCATGCGCGCGCTCGGCTTCCGCGGCCTGCCGGTGGTGGTGGCGGTGATGCTGGAGACGATGCTGCTGGCGCTGCTGGGCGGCGTGCTCGGTGCCGCGCTGGCGTGGATCGTCTTCAACGGCTACAGCGTCAGCACCCTGGGCCAGAACTTCAGCCAGGTGGTGTTCCAGTTCCAGGTCTCGCCCGAACTGCTGTGGACCGGCCTGAAGTGGGCACTGGGCATCGGCCTGGTCGGTGGCCTGTTCCCCGCCCTGCGTGCGGCGCGGATGCCGGTGACCGACGCCCTGCGCGCGGCCTGACCGGTCGCGCCATGGTGGCGGTCAGCCGGCCGCCACCACCGGTCGTCGCGAGCGGAGCAGGCCGTCGACGGCGTACACCGCCAGCGCGATCCAGATCAGCACGAAGCCGATGACGCGGTCGCGGCCGAACGGCTCGCCGAGGATCGCCACGCCGCAGATCAGCTGCAACGTCGGCGCCAGGTACTGCAGCAGTCCGACGGTCGACAGCGGCACGCGGCGCACCGCATAGGCGAAGCCGATCAGCGGCAGCGCGGTCAGCGCACCGCCCAGTACCAGCAACGCGTCGGTCCACGGCCACCACGCGTCCAGCACGTGGCCCTGCCCGGTGGACTCGCCCCAGAGCAGCAGTGCGAGCGCAGGCAACAGCAGGTACGCGCTCTCGATGCCCAGCCCGGGCAGCGAGTCGATGGCGGTGAGCTTGCGGATGAAGCCATACATCGCGAACGACGTCGCCAGCGTCAGCGCGATCCACGGGAAACTGCCGTAGTTGAACGTCAGCCACAGCACACCGGCGGTGGCGATGGCCACGGCCAGCCATTGCGCGGCGCGCAGGCGCTCGCGCAGCAGCACCACGCCCAGCAGCACGTTGAGCAGCGGATTGATGAAGTAGCCCAGGCTGGTCTCGACCACGTGCCCGGCGTTCACCGCCCAGATGTACAGCCCCCAGTTGAAGGCGATGAACAGCCCGCTGAGCGCCAGCAACCCGGCCAGGCGCGGCTGCTCGCGCACCGCGCGCAGCCAGCGCGCGCCCTGTTTGAGGAACAGCCAGCCCAGCACCAGGACCGCGCTCCAGACGATGCGGTGGGCGATGATCTGCAGCGACGGCACCGCCTTGAGCAGGTGCCAGTACAGCGGCATCAGGCCCCAGATCACGAACGCGCCGGTGGCCATCCACAGGCCGCGGCGGTAGTCGGTCATGGCGCCGGTCATGCCGCGGGCTCGGTCGGTGTCGCCGGCACCACCGGTCGGCCCCGGCGCGCCTTGGCCACGGTGATGATCGCCACGCCGGCCAGGATCACCGCCATCGCGCCCAGGTCATGGGTGGTGAACACCTCACCGGCGATGACCGCGCCGAACAGCACCGCGATCGGCGGATTGACGTAGGCGTAGCTCGTCGCCAGTGCGGGACGCACGTGGTGCAGCAGCCAGATGTAGGCGGTGAAGCCGAAGATCGAACCGGCGACGATGAGCCACAGCAGCGCGGCGGTGGCCTCCAGCGTCGGCATCGCGGTCATCCGCTCGCCGGTGACCAGGGCGGCGGCCAGCATCCAGCCGCTGCCGGCGATCATCTGCCCGGCAGCGGCCATGAACGGCGCGGGCAGGTCGAGGTCGCGGCTCCAGATCGAACCCCACGCCCAGGCGATCGGCGCGATGGTCAGGCACACCAGCCCCAGCGTCGACGTGGACAGGTTGCTGCCGGCGTTGAGCCACACCACGCCGCCGAAGCCGATCACCAGGCCCACCCATTCCGATCGCGTGGGATGGCGGCCGCGCAGCATCGCGAACACGCCGGCAAACAGCGGCATGGAGGCCACGGCGATCGCCGCCATGCCCGAGCCGACCTCGGTCTCGGCCAGGTTCACCAGCCCGTTGGACAGCAGCACCATGAAGATGGACAGCACCACCAGGGTGCGCCACTGCTTCGACGTCGGTGGTGCGGCCCCGCGCATCCGCAGGACCGCGTACATCAACGCGCCGGCAGTGAACATCCGGAAGGTACCGAGCAGGAACGGCGGGTAGCTGTCCAGCGCGTAGCGGATGGCCAGGTACGTCGAGCCCCACAGCACGTACACCGAGGCCAGCGCGAACGCGACGGCAAGGCCACGCGCAGCCGGCAACGGCAGGGAGGACGCGTTCATGCAATGGGCTCGCTGGGGGACGGGCGGCACCGGACGGCGCCGCGAGGCGCGAGGATACGGGAGCGGCGGGGCGGTGCGCAGCGCCGGTCGTCATGTGCACGACGCGAACCGCGGGATGCTGTGTTGCGCCCGAACGGAGACGGGCACCCGAAGGTGCCCGTGGCGTTCCGATCGTGCGGGGGACGATGCCCGCCGGCAAGCGCCTCAGTCGGCCCAGTGCCCCGGCGTGTCGACCTGCTTGAGCACCTGCGCCGACAACTGGCCATCGTCGTTCAGCAGCTGGATCGCGTCGGCCAGGATCGAGGCGGACTCGCGCAGCAGCGGGTCCGGACGGTCCTCGGCCAGCTTCTCGCGCTGCGCGTCGCGCACGATGTCGCGCTCCGAGGCGGCCAGCCCGTCGTCGGCCGCGTCCTCGGCCAGCGGGTCCAGGGCCAGGCCCAGCTCCTTGCGGATGGCCTGGCGCTCCTGGCGCTTGGCCTCGTTGCGGTCGCGCTCGGCGCGGCGCTCGGCCTCGTTGAGGCTGATCGAGGTCTTGGCGCTCTCCTCGCGGAACTGCGCCACGTCCTCGGTCCACCACTGGAACTCGCGGTCCTTGGCGACGCGCGCCTCGTGGCGGGCCTCCAACTGCGGGATCAGCGGCTGGAAGTTGCCGTAGCGCGTATGCGGCACCGAAGCGATCTTGGTCCACGGCAGCGCGTTGTCGTAGGTGCTCTCGCCGTACTCGGTGGCATCGACCGACGCCGGGAACTGGATGTCCGGCTCCACGCCCTTGTTCTGGGTCGAGCCGCCGCTGACGCGGAAGAACTGCGCGATGGTCAGCTTGAGCTGGCCGAAGCGCGCCTCCTCGTTGGCCGGCCAGCGGTCCAGGTCGAGCAGGTTCTGCACGGTGCCCTTGCCGAAGGTGGTCTCGCCGATCACCAGGCCACGGCCGTAGTCCTGGATGGCGCCGGCGAAGATCTCCGAGGCCGAAGCCGAGCCGCGGTTGATCAGCACCGCCAGCGGGCCTTCCCAGGCGATGCCGGCATCGCTGTCGCCCTCGACGCTGACGCGGCCGCTGGACTCGCGCACCTGCACGACGGGACCGCGGTCAATGAACAGGCCGGTCAGCTCGATCGCCTCGGTCAGCGACCCGCCGCCGTTGTTGCGCAGGTCCAGCACCACGCCATCCACGTCCTTCGTGCCCAGCTCCTCGAGCAGGCGCGCGACGTCGCGGGTGGCCGAGGCGTACTCGCCGTTGTTGCTGCGGCGGCCTTCGAAGTCCTGGTAGAAACCGGGCAGTTCGATGACGCCGATGCGCTGGTCGGCCGCACCGTCCGTGCCCGGGATGTCCAGCACCTTGGCCTTGGCCGCCTGGTCCTCCAGCCGCACCTTGTCGCGCACCAGCACGACACGGCTGGGCGGCGTATCCAGACCCATCTCGGCCGGGATCACGTCCAGCCGCACCTGGGTGCCCTTCTTGCCGCGGATCTTGGCCACGACATCGTCGATGCGCCAGCCGATCACGTCCTCCATCGGGCCGCTGCCGCCCTGCCCGACGGCGACCACGCGGTCGCCGGGCTTGACCTTGCCGGAGGCACCGGCCGGACCGCCGGGCACGATCTCGCGGATCGCGACCACATCGTCCTGCTTCTGCAGCACCGCGCCGATGCCCTCCAGCGACAGCGACATCGACAGGTTGAAGTTGTCGGCCGAGCGCGGGGTCAGGTAGTCGGTGTGCGGGTCGATCGCGTTGGCATAGCTGTTGAGGAAGGTCTGGAACACGTCCTCACCCTTCAGCTCGGCCACGCTCTGGCCCAGGTTCTCGTAGCGCTTGTCCAACGTCTTGCGGATGTCCGCGCCGTCCTTGCCGGCCAGCTTCAGGCGCAGCCAGTCGTTGCGCACCGACTGCGTCCACAGCGCATCGAGCTCGGCGTTGTCGGCCGCCCAGGGCGCATCCTCGCGGTCGTACTGGAAGCGGTCGTCGCCGTCGAAGGTGAACAGGTCACGCTTGAGCAGCTCGCGGGCAAAGGCCACGCGCTCGTCCACGCGCTGGCGGTAGATCGCGAACATCGCATACGCCGGTTCCAGCTCACCGCTCTGGAGGGCATCGTCGAGCCGCGTTTCGTAACGGTCGAAGCGCGCGATGTCGGCCGCCGTGAAGAACTGCTTGCCGCCGTCGAGCGTCTCCAGATAGCGCGTGTACATGTCCGCCGACAGTGCATCGTCGAGCGGCATCGGGCGGTAGGCATAGCGGCTGTCCGACAGCACGCCGGTGACGTATTTGGCCGCGATCGTCTGGTCTTCGGTCGGACCGCCCGGCAGCTGCAGCGCCCCGGGGTCGCGCGCCGGCGCACGGCTGGCGGTGGCCTCGCTGCGGTCGGTCGACGACGCGTCGGCGGGCGACGCTTGCGCCAGCCCGTTGTCACGCGCGACCAGCGCCAGAGGCGCGGTCAGCAGGAAGGCGAGAAGGGTGGTCTTGGCATTCATCGGCAAGAATTCCGGCCGTGGGCGGCCTGATCGCGGGAGGGGGCCCTGCCGGGCGGTGATCGCGTCGCGGCCGGCGGCCGGGTCGGCCGAAGGCAGGATGCGACGGGCTGGGACAACTCCACAGTGCCGAAAGTTGCCGTGCCTGTCACGTCGATCGCGGCCGCCGCAGGGCCATGGCGTCGAAACGGTTCAGCTACGCAGCGACGGGCCCCAGCATGGCCGCTCCGCCGTTATCCGGGCGTTACGCGAAACGGGGCCGCCATGCGGCCAGGCGGCGATCTGCGCATGGAGCGGTGGCGACTCACGCGCCGATCGCGAGCCCCGCCTCGGCCGCCGACCGGTCGGCATGGTAGGAGGACCGCACCAGCGGACCGGATGCGACATGGGTGAACCCCAGCGCGTGGCCGAAGTCCTCCAGCTGCTTGAACTCCTCCGGCGTCCAGTAGCGCATCACCGGGTGGTGGTGGGCACTGGGCTGCAGGTACTGGCCGATGGTGATCATGTCGACGTCGTGCGCGCGCAGGTCGCGCAGGGTCTGCTCCACCTGCGGCATGGTCTCGCCCAGGCCCAGCATGACCCCGGACTTGGTGACCACCTCGGGGTGCTGCGCCTTGAAGCGCTGCAGCAGCGTCATCGACCACTGGTAGTCCGCGCCCGGACGCACGTTGCGGTAGAGGTCCGGCACGGTCTCGACGTTGTGGTTGAACACGTCGGGCGGCTGGGTGGCGAAGATTTCCAGCGCGCGGTCCATGCGGCCCTTGCCGCGGAAGTCGGGCGTGAGGATCTCCACGCGCGTGGCCGGGCTGTGCTCGCGGATGGCGGCGATGCAGTCGACGAAGTGCTGGGCGCCGCCGTCGCGCAGATCGTCGCGGTCGACGCTGGTGACCACGACGTAGCGCAGGCCCATGTCGGCCACGGTCTGCGCCAGGGTCAGCGGCTCGGTCGGATCCGGCGGCTTGGGCCGGCCGTGGGCGACGTCGCAGAAGCTGCAGCGGCGGGTGCAGACCTCGCCCAGGATCATGAACGTCGCGGTGCCGTGGCTGAAGCACTCGTGGATGTTCGGGCAGCTGGCCTCCTCGCACACCGTCACCAGCCGGTTCTCGCGCAGCTTGGCCTTGAGCTGCTGCACCGAATTGCCCGACGGGATGCGCACGCGGATCCACGACGGCTTGCGCAGCACCGGCACGTCGGCGAACTGCACCGGCGAGCGGCTGATCTTGTCGCCGGCCACCTGCTTGACGCCCGGCTGCAACGCGGCGGGCGCATCGGTGCCGACGACGGCGAGCGGGATGGTCCTGGTGGCGGTGTCGGTCATGTCGCTTGAGTTCCTTCCCTGGTGGACGGGAGGCGGTGGATGGGGCGATGCCGGAAAGACATGGGTGCGTGAGGCGCAGCGGCGCGGTGCCAGTCGGCTTCAGCGCGCCTCCGGCCGTCAGAGCACCGGGGGCGGTGCCGCTTCGGCCTCCAGGCCGAACTGCGCGGCCACGTGGGCAACGAGTGCCGGCTTGACGGCGTCCAGGCCGGACGGCCCCCCCAAGTCTACCAGCGAGGTCACCTGCAGCCCCTCGAACCCGCACGGGTTGATCCGCTGGAACGGCGAGAGGTCCATGGCGATGTTGAAGGCCAGCCCGTGGAACGTGCAGCCGCGCCGCACCCGGATGCCCAGCGCGGCGATCTTGGCGCCGGCGACGTACACGCCGGGGGCGCCTTCGCGGCGCACGGCTTCGATGTTCCAGTCGCCCAGTGTATCGATGATGGCCTGCTCGATCCGGCACACGTACTCGCGCACGCCCACCTTCAGCCGGCGCAGGTCCAGCAGCGGGTAGAGCACGATCTGGCCGGGGCCGTGGTACGTCACCTGGCCGCCGCGGTCGACGTGCAGCACCGGGATGTCGCCGGGCATCAGCACGTGCTCGGGCTTGCCGGCCTGGCCGAGGGTGAACACGGGCTCGTGCTCGACCAGCCACAGCTCGTCGGGCGTCGCCTCGTCGCGGGCGTCGGTGAAGGCCTGCATCGCGCGCCACACCGGTTCATACGGCTGGCGGCCCAGGTCGCGGACCTGCGCGATAGGCGGCGCGGCCACGCCGGGGCCGGCCCCGGCCGGGGTGGCTACAGCGTCCACTTCACTTCCGGGTGGTCGCGCAGCACCTGGTGCGCGAGTTCGTACTGCTCGCGCGATTCGGCGCGGAAGGCGATGCGCACGGAGACGTAGCGGCCGTTGGAGGAATGCTTCCAGCTGACCTGCTCGTTGAGCACCTCGATGCCCGCGTCCAGCAGCCGCGTCGGGAGCAGTGTTTCGAGGTCCTTCTCGGCCGTGCCCATCGCCGACAGCTCGAACGTGCCGGGGAACTGGAAGCCGTGGTCGGGGTTGTCGGAGGTGATGTCCATGCCGGCGATTATGGGTATGCTCCGCCCCCAACCCAAGCCGGCAGGATGGCCGGCGTGGGTTGGAGATCGCGTTCAGCTCGGAAGCCCGGCGCACCCGCGCCTCATTACTCAAGGAAGATCGCCATGATTCGACCCCTCGCACCTGCCCTCACTCCGTCTGCCCGCCGCATGTGCGCCCTTGCGCTGGCCGCGGCAGCCGCCCTGGCCCTGCCCGTGGCCGCGCACGCCCAGAGTGCGCAGCAGCAGCGCCAGTCGGCGCAGATCCCCACCTGCAGCGCACCGCTGGGCACGCTGGCCGTGCTCGAGCCCGACCAGAACTGGTGGTACGACTACGACCTCGGCACGCCCACCGCGATCATCAAGGTGTTCGTCAACAAGTCGCGTTGCTTCACCCTGGTCGACCGCGGCGCGGGCATGGCCGCGATGCAGGCCGAGCGCGAGCTGGCCTCCGCAGGCGACCTGCGCGGCGGGTCCAACCTGGGCAAGGGCCAGGTGCGTGCAGCCGATTACGTCATGGTCCCGGACCTGATCTCGCGCAACCGCAACGCCGGCGGCACCAACATCGGTGGCCTGATCGGCGGGCTGCTCGGCAACAGCAAGGTGGGTGCGCTGGCCGGCGGCCTGAACCTCAAGCGCAAGTCCGCCGACGTGGTCCTGACGCTGACCGACATGCGCTCCTCGGAACAGGTGGCCATGACCGAGGGCCATTCCACCAAGACCGACCTGGGCTGGAGCGGGTCCGGCGCGTTCTTCGGCAGCGGCCTGGGCCTGGGCGGCGCCAGCGGGTACTCCAACACCGAGATCGGCCAGGTCATCACCTTGGCCTACCTTCAGGCCTACACCGACATGGTGGCCCAACTGGGCGGGCTGCCCGGCAACGCATCGGCGGCCAACGTCGGTCAGGCGGTGTCGATGCGCCAGCCCGGCCGCCTGCTGGCCAACGCCGACGGCACCGGCGCGGCGCTGCGCGACCTCAACCCCGGCGACCTGCTGTACCCGACCGGCACCAAGCAGGGCGCGATGTGGGAAGTGGAGGACGAGCTGGGCCACCGCGGCTGGGTCTCGTCGAACCTGCTCGAACTGGCGCGCTGACACGGGTCCGCCTGCCCGTCACCCGGCAGGCACCGGAACGGAAAAGGGCCGGCATTGCCGGCCCTTTCCTCATGCGCCATCGGTGTCGTCCGATGGTGAAGTCACATCGAGTGCCACCACATCAGCAGTTCGTGCCAGAGGCGCTTGAAGAAGCCGGCCTGCTCGATGCCATCGATCGCCACCAGCGGACGCTGAGCGATGATCTTGTCGTCCAGCATCACCTTGACCGTGCCGATCGCCTGGCCCTTCTCGATCGGCGCGACCAGCGTGGCCGGCACGTCCATCATCGGCTTGAGCTGCTCGTAGCGGCCACGCGGCACCGTCACCAGCAGCGGCTCGGCCAGCCCCAGACGCACCTCGTTTTCCTGGCCCTTCCAGACCTTCTGCTGCGCGACCTGCGCGCCGGCCTTGTACATCTCGTGGGTCTCGTAGAACCGGAAGCCCCAGTTGAGCAGCGCCTGGCTGTCGCGGGCGCGCTGGGACTCGGACGTCGAGCCCATGACCACCGAGATCAGACGCTGGTCGCCGCGCTTGGCCGAAGCCATCAGGCAGTAGCCGGCGGCCGCGGTGTGCCCGGTCTTGATGCCGTCCACGCTGGCGTCGCGCCACAGCAGCACGTTGCGGTTGGGCTGGGTGATGTCGCCGACGGTGAACTCCTTGATCTTGTTGTAGGAGTACGCCTCGGGGTAGTCGTGGATCAGCGCCCGGCCGAGCAACGCCAGGTCACGCGCCGTGGTGATGTGGCCCTCGCCCGGCAGGCCGGTGGCGTTGACGAAGTGGCTCTTCTGCATGCCGATGCGCTGCGCGTACTGGTTCATCAGCGCGGCGAACGCCTGCTCGCTGCCGGCCACGTGCTCGGCCAGGGCGATGGCGGCATCGTTGCCCGACTGCACCACCATGCCCTTTTCCATCTCCAGCAGCGGCGCGCTCTGGTTGACCTCGAAACCCGAGTAGCTGCCGTCGGTGCCGGCGCCGCCGGTGCGCCACGCGTTCTCGGTCATCATGACCTGGTCGTCTCGCGAGACCTTGCCGGCGGCCATCTCGGCAGCGATTACATAGCTGGTCATCACCTTGGTGATGCTCGCCGGCTCCAGCTGCTCGTCGTAGTTCTCGCCCGCCAGCACGTTGCCGCTGGCCGCATCCATCAGCACCCACGCCGTACCGGTCACCTCCGGCGGCGGCGGCACCGGCAGCGCGTCGCTGGCGGCGGGCTGCGCGGCGGCCGGCTGCGGCGTGGCGGGCTGGGGCGACTGGGCGAGCGCCAGGCCGACCGCAAAGGTGGCCAGCGTGGCGAGGACGAAGCGGGATTTCATGGTTCTACGACTCCGGGGAACCGGCACGCGGCCGGAAAAGAGGAAAACGGATGCACGACCGGCACCGGCTCAGTCGCTGACGCGCTGCGGCGACCCGAAGCCGAGTCCGGCAATACGCGCCGACAACGCCGGCACCGCGGCCGCGGCCAGCGGACCCACGCGCAGCCGCCACACGGGGCGGCCGGCGGACTGGCCGTCCAGCACGTGGGCACCGTCGACGCCGGCACCGCGCAGCATGGCCAGGGCGCGATCGGCGTTGCCGCGCGCGGAGAACGCCGCGACCTGCAGGGTGACCCCGTCCGAGGCCGGTGCCGACGCCTGCGCGGCGGTCACCGTATCGCCGCGGGGCGCCGGTGCGGCGTGCGAGGCGGCGTCGGTGGTCGCGGCGGGCGGGGGTACGCCGGGCTTGCCGGTGGCCACGCGCACGCGGCGCGTGCGCATCCACGCATCGAATTCGTCGGCGCTCATCGCGCGGCCGTCCTGATGCATATCGAACCGGTAATCGGTGCTCGCCGCCGGTGCGTCGGACGCCGCCGGACCGGCCGGGTCGCCGGCCGCCATCGCGGTGGCGGCGGTGGCGGACGCGGCCGCACCCGCGGACGTCGGAACCGGCGTCGTCGCCGGACGTCCCGTGGCGATGCGCACGCCGGGGGGCAGGTCCACGGCACCGGCGCTGCCGACCGGGATCGATGCCACCAGGCGATCCATGCCGGTGGCGGCGACGGGAGGCGTCGGCTCGACGGCCAGCACCGTGCCGGTATCACCGGGCATCAGTGCACGCACTTCCACCCGCGCGGTGCCCTGGCGGACGTAGTCGAGCTTCACCGCCGCCGCGTAGCTGAGGTCGATCACGCGGCCTTCGTGGAACGGGCCGCGGTCGTTGACGCGCACGACCACCGACTTGCCGTTGTCCAGGTTGGTCACGCGCGCGAAGCTCGGCAGCGGCAGTGTCTTGTGCGCGGCGGTGAAGGCGTACATGTCGTACACCTCCAGGTTGGACGTGCGGCGGCCGTGGAACTTCTTGCCGTAGTAGGAGGCACGGCCCTGCTCGACGTAGCCGTCGTGCGAGTCCATCACCCGGTAGGTCTTGCCGAGCACCGAGTAGCTGGCGCGGTTGCCGACCTTGGAACGCGGCAGGTCGACGACCTGCGGCTCCGGGATGCAGTCCACGTCGGGCACGTAGTCGGGCGTGGTGTCGGACACGCCGGGCTTGTAGAGGCCACCGGCCACGTAGTCGCCCCGCGTGCCGGGATCCTCCTGCGCCGGTGCATACGGCGAGCCGTTGCAGCGCGCCGGCAGCGCGCCGGTCGGCAGCGCATCGCGCGTCACCGGACCGGCACCGGCGAGCGCCGAGGGTTCCGACCCGCGCTTGGGAGCGCCGGCGCAGGCCGCCAGGCCCACCACCAGGGCGGCGGCGACCGCGACCCTCATGCGCCGTCAGCGGCCGCGGGTGCGGCGGTCTCGGCCAGCGGGTTCTCGCGGCCGGCGATGGCCTCGGACAACTGGTAGACCGCCATCGCGTAATGCTTGGAGATGTTGTAGCGGGTGATGGCGTAGAAGTTGTCGAAACCCAGCCAATGCTCCCGCCCCGACACGCCGTCGAGGTTGATCAGCAGCGCGGGTTCGTCCGCGGCGATGGACGCGGCCATCGGCCGGTAGCCCATCCCGCCCAGTTGCGCGACGGTCATGTCCGGATACAGGCCTTCGGGCTCGAAGTCGCGCGCGTCGGGCGCGCGCATCGCACGCACGGTGATCGGGCCACCGCGGGTCCAGCCGCCCTTCTCGACGAAGTAGTTGGCGATCGATGCGAACACGTCGTCGGTGCTGTTGAACAGGTCGATGCGGCCATCGCCGTTGCCGTCGGCCGCGAATTCCCGGTAGCTCGACGGCATGAACTGGCCCCAGCCCATGGCGCCGGCATAGCTGCCCTTGAGCGTGGTGACGTCGAGCCGTTGCTCCTTGCCCAGCGCGAACAGCTGCGCCAGCTCGCCGCGGAAGAACGCCTCGCGGCGGTTTTCCCGATCGGCCTTGGCGGGGTCGCCGGTGCGCGGATAGGCGAAGGCCAGCGTGTACAGCGCATCGACCACCGGATAGCTGCCGGTGTTGGCACCGTAGCTCGTTTCCACGCCGATGATGGCGACGATGATCTCGGCCGGCACGCCGGTGCGCGCCTCGACGCGCGCCAGCGCATCGCGGTGGCGGGCCAGGAAGGCCTGGCCGCCGTCGATGCGGGCCTGACTGATGAAGATCGGCCGGTAGTCCCGCCACGGCTTGGCTTCGGCCGGTCGCGACATGGCGGTGATGATGCTGTCGCGCATCTCCGCGTTCGCCAGCACCGACTCGATGTACCCCGCATCGACGCCGTACTTCGCGGCGGTGTCGCGCACGAACGCCGCTTTCGCCTGCTCCAGCGGCATCGCCGGCAGCGGATCAGGCAGCGGATTGGTGCCGGGCACGGGCGGCCGCTGGCGCGTCGGGACGGGCGTCGGTCCCGGGGTCGTCTCGGACGCTTTCGATGCCTCGTCCGCGGACGGCGCCGGGGTCGGCGGCGCGGGTGTCGCGCAGGCACCGAGCGCCAGCGAAAGCATGAATGGGAGGGCGTTTCGGAGGGGGCGTGCAGTCATCGCGGCGAGGTTAGCACGCAGCATTCCGCCTGCGGCCGCGCCGGGTTCGGGTGGTGTTCATCCAGTCGCCGGGATCGGTGCGGTCAGCGCACGTGCACGGGACGGTGCGCGCGCACCGCCATCACCACGCCCAGCCCGGCGAGCAACGACACCGCCGACGTGCCGCCGTAACTGAGCAGAGGCATCGGTACGCCCACCACCGGCAGCAGGCCGGCGATCATCCCCCCGTTCACGATGACGTACACGCAGAAGGCCAGGCCCAGCGCGCCGGCCAGCAGGCGCGAGTAGCCGTCGCGCGCTTCGCTGGCGATCCACAGGCAGCGCCCGACCACGAAGAGGTACAGGCCCAGCGTCACCGCCACGCCGACCCACCCGAACTCCTCGCTGAGCACGGCGAAGATGAAGTCGGTGGTGTGTTCGGGGATGTAGTTCAGGTGCGACTGGCTGCCCTCGCCCCAGCCCTTGCCGGTCAGGCCGCCGCCGCCGATGGCGATCTTGGACTGGATGATGTTCCAGCCCGCGCCCAGCGGGTCGGACTCCGGGTCCAGGAACGTCATGATCCGGTCCTTCTGGTACGGCCGCAGCATCCAGAACCACGCCGCGGGCGCCACCGCCGCCACGCCGCCGATCGCCGCCACGAACCACCACCACGACAGCCCGGCCAGGTACAGCGCGAAGGCGCCACTGGAGGCCACCAGCATCGCCGTGCCGAAGTCGGGCTGCAGCAGGATCAGGCCGGTGGGGCCGGCGATGATCGCGCCGGCCACCAGCACGGTGGGCAGGCGCGGCGGCAACGCGCCCCGGTTGAGGTACCACGCCACCATCATCGGCAGGCTGAGCTTGAGCAGTTCGGCCGGCTGGAAATAGAACACACCCAGGTTCAACCAGTGCGCGCCGTGGCGGCCGCTGCCCAGGAACAGCACGGCCACCAGCGGGATGATCGACGCGGCGAACACCAGCGGTGTCCAGTTGCGCAACTGCTGCGGCGGCATACGTGACAGCGCCCACATTGCCCCGAGCCCCACGGCGAAGCGCGCGCCCTGCGCGACCACCAGCGTCGAGGACTGGCCACCGGCGCTGTAGAGCACCGCCAGGCCGATGGCCATCAGCGCCAGCAGCGCGGCCATCAGCGGCCAGTCCAGCGTGCGCAGCAGGCGCGCGGCGAGGTCGAAGAGCCAGCGCAGGATAATGCTCATCGCGTGGGCTCCCGGGCGGTTGCGGGTGGCTGCCGGCCGTCCTGTACCCCCCCTGCGGACGCACTCGACGCGGCTGTCTTCACCGCGTCGGCGGTGGGCTCGGGCTTCTCCGGTTCCGGTGGCGGCTCAGGCATCGTGCCCAGCAGCCATGCATCGAAGATCTTGCGGGCGATCGGCGCGGCAGTGGTGCCGCCGTAGCCGCCGTGTTCGACCACCACGGCCACCGCGATCGTCGGGTTGTCGGCCGGCGCATACCCGACGAACAACGCCTGGTGGCGCAGGTGGTAGGGCAGCGACCTCGGGTCCATGCTGGCGCTGCCCTTGCGACTGATCTTCTGCGCGGTGCCGGTCTTGCCGGCCATCCGGTAGGGCGCGCCGATCGCCATCGCGGTCGCCGTGCCGCGGCCGTGGATGGTGGCCTCCATGCCTTCCTGCACGGCGCGCAGGTGCTCGGGATTGGTGGTGATCAGCTCCGGTTCCGGGCGCGGCAGCGGGGTCCAGGGCTGGCCGTAGCCGTCGCGCCGTTGCGACACCAGGCGCAGCTCGCGCAGGCGACCGCCGTCCGCAACGGCGGCGGTGGCCCGCACCAGCTGCAGCGCGGTCGCGATCCAGTAGCCCTGGCCGATGCCGGCGATCACCGTCTCGCCCGGGTACCACGGTTCGGTGGTGCGGCTGCGCTTGTAGTCGGGCGACGGCACCACGCCGTCGTTCTCGCCGATCAGGTCGATGCCGGTGGGCTCGCCGAAGCCGTACCGCCGCATGTAGTCGGCGAAGCGCTCGATGCCCATGTCGTAGGCGAGCTTGTAGTAGTAGTAATTCACCGAGCGCGAGATCGACGAGCGCAGGTCGGTCAGGCCGGCGCCGCGGCTGGCATCGCGGTAGCCGCGCGCCTGGCCCGGGATGCGGAACTCGCCGGTGGAGAACACCGTCGACTCGGGCGTCAGCTGGCCGCTGTCCACGCCCGCCAGTGCCACCAGCGGCTTGATCGTCGAGCCCGGCGGGCCGCCGCCCAGCACGTTGCGGTTGAACAGCGGACGCGAGGGGTTGTCCATCAGCGCGCGGTAGTCGGTGTGCGAAATGCCGTTGACGAACAGGTTGGGGTCGTAGCTGGGCAGGCTGACCATGCCCAGCACCTCGCCGGTGCGCGGGTCCACCGCCACCGCCGACCCTTCCAGCTCACCGAAGGCGTGCACCATCGCCTGCTGCAGGCGCGCGTCGATGCTCAGGCGCAGGTCGGCACCGGGCACGGCCGGCACGCGGCCGACCTCGCCCATCGCGCGGCCGTCGACGTTGGTCTCGATCTTGCGGTAGCCGATGCGGCCGCGCAGCGCCTCTTCGTAGGCGCGCTCCAGCCCGGTCTTGCCGATGTGGGTGAGCGCCGCGTTGGCCTCGCCCAGCGTCTTGAGGTCCTCGGCGTCCACCCGGCCGACGTAGCCGACCACGTGGGCCATCAGGTCGGTGTAGGGGTAGCGCCGGTTGAGGTAGGGCACCAGTTCGACGCCGGGGAACCGCCACCGGTCCACCGCGAAGCGCGCGGCCTCCTCGTCGTCCACGCGCAACTTCAGCGTGATCGGCTTGAAGCCGCGGGTGGCGCGGCGGTGCTCGTGGTAGCTCTCGATGTCCTCCGGCGCCAGCGCGACCACCCGCTGCAGCCGCGGCAGCCAGTCCTCCGCGGGGCCGGCCTGGTCCGGCGTGACCTCCAGGCGGAACGCCGGCACGTTGTCGGCGAGGATGCGGCCCTCGCGGTCCAGCACCAGCCCGCGTCCGGGGACCACCGGCTGCAGCTTGACGCGGTTGGCCTCGGCCCGGCTGGCGTAGTCCTCGTGCTGCCAGACCTGCAGGCGGAAGTACCACAGCGCCAGCCCGCCCAGCGCCAGCACCACGCCGAGCATGGCCAGCGCGGCGCGGCGCCGGAACTGGTCGGCCTCGGCGGCGGCATTCTTGAGGACGCGGCGGCGCGGACCCACGGCTCAGCGCCTCCGCCAGCCGCCGTGCCTGAGCCCGTCCAGCAGCATGTACACCGGCGGCCACAGCAGCATGCCCAGCACCGGCGCCGCCCACGCCAGGTCCGGATGCGGCGCCACGCCCAGCGTGAGGTGCAGCACGGTGGTCACGATGCGGTCGTTGAGCAGCAGGCCGCCGATCGCCAGCGCCTGCTGCGACATCGGGAAGAACCGCAGCCGCGCGCGGAAGCGCTGCAGGATGAAGGCCATCACCGACAGGCGCAGCGCCTGCTCGCCCAACAGGCTGCCGAAGGTGAGGTCGGCCAGCAGGCCGACCACGAAGGCGAACCCCAGGCCGTAGCGGTCGGGGTCTTCCAGCACCCAGTACGCGACCACCAGGGCCAGCCAGTATGGCCGCAGGGGTTGCAGCAGTTCCGGCAGCGGCAGCAGGCCGAGCAGCAGCGCGACCAGCACGCTGGCCGGCATCATCCAGGCGCGGCGGGGGCGCTTCATCGCGTCACCTCCGCAGCATCGGACCGGGGCGCGGGCGGCGTCGTGGACGCCGGCGCGGCCCCGGCTGGCGGCGCGGCATCGCCCTCGCCCGCCGGCGCAACGGCGCCGGTGGTCGTGGCATCCGCTTCCGCGGGCGGGGGCGGCGCCGACGGCAGCGGCGTGGCCGGCGCGCTGCGCAGCAGCAGCACGTCACGCCCGCGGTCCAGCTGCGCGGCCGGTGTGACATCGCCGCTGAGGAACGCACGGCTGTCGTCGGGCCGCAGCTCCGCCACCGTGCCCACCGGGAAGCCGGCCGGGAAGCGCGCGCCCAGCCCCGACGTCACCAGCAGGTCGCCGACCTTGACGTCGCTCGACAACGGGATGTTGGTAAGGCTGAGCCGGTCGCTGCGGCCGTTGCCGTAGGCCATCAGCCGGACGCCGTTGCGTGCCACCGCCACCGGCACGACATGCGACGGGTCGGTCAGCAGCAGCACGGTGGCCTGGATCGGACTGGCGTCGATCACCTGCCCCACCAGGCCGCCGGCATCGATCACGGCCTGGCCGACGCGCACGCCGTCGCCGCGGCCGGCGTCCAGCACCAGCCGCTGCCGCGTGGGGTCGAGGTCGACATCGAGGATGGGCGCCAGCAGGACATCGAGGTTGCCGCGCTGTTTGCCGCCCAGCAGGCCGCGGAGCCGCGCGTTGTCGGCGGCGACCGCCTGCAGGCGTGCCAGCCGGGCGTTGTTGACCAGCAGCTCGTTGCGCAGACGCGCGTTCTCTTCGGTGAGCTGCGCCAGCGTGCCGGCATCCTCGTACAGCGCGCCGGCCATGCGCGAGGGCCATCCCGCCACGGTGCGGACCGGCTGCACCAGCAGGCTGGCCTGCTCGCGGGCCTGGCGCAGCCAGCCGCCCCGGTGGTCGAGCACGATCAGCACGACGGCCAGCCCCAGATAGGCCAGCAACCGCAGCGTGTCGGCGACTTCACCGGTGCGGGAGGGGGCGGACGGGCCGGCGTAGGGAGGCATCAGGGGCCGGAGGCTGCGGG
>CBIHLN010000026.1:0-31547 GCA_966210725.1 uncultured Lysobacter sp.
AGGCCGGCGAGACGCTGGCGATCATCGAGGCGATGAAGATGTTCAACCCGATCGAAGCCGACGTCTCGGGCACCGTGCTCAAGGTGATGGCCGAGAACGGCCAGCCGATCGAGTTCGACCAGCCGCTGTTCGTGATCGGGTAAGCAGGCCCGCCTGCGGCGCACGCCGCGCACCTGCGCACGCCCACCGGCCCCCGGGCCAGTGGGCCGGACACGCAACCTGGAACCTTTCCATGCTCGATAAAGTCGTCATCGCCAACCGGGGCGAAATCGCGCTGCGCATCCTGCGCGCGTGCCATGCCCTGGGCATCCGCACGGTCGCGGTGCACTCCACCGTCGACCGCAACCTCAAGCACGTGGCCATGGCCGACGAGTCGGTCTGCATCGGCCCGGCGCCGTCCACCGACAGCTACCTCAACATGGCGCAGATCATCGCCGCCGCCGAGGTCACCGACGCCCAGGCGATCCACCCCGGCTACGGCTTCCTCAGCGAGAACGCCGATTTCGCCGAGCGCGTGGAGCAGTCGGGCTTCATCTTCATCGGCCCGAAGGCCGACACCATCCGACTGATGGGCGACAAGGTCGAGGCGATCCGCGCGATGAAGGACGCCGGCGTGCCGTGCGTGCCCGGCAGCGGCGGACCGCTCGGCGACGACGCGGCCACCAACACCAAGATCGCGCGCGAGATCGGCTACCCGGTCATCGTCAAGGCGGCCGGCGGCGGCGGCGGGCGCGGCATGCGCGTGGTGCACACCGAGGCCCACCTGCACAACGCCATCGCGACCACCAAGACCGAGGCCAAGGCCGCGTTCGGCAACGACATGGTCTACATGGAGAAGTTCCTGGAGAACCCGCGCCACGTGGAGATCCAGGTGCTGGCCGACGGCCAGGGCAACGCCATCCACCTGGGCGAGCGCGACTGCTCGATGCAGCGCCGCCACCAGAAGGTCGTCGAGGAAGCGCCGGCGCCGGGCATCACGCCCGAGCAGCGCGCCGAGATCGGCAAGGTCTGCACCGAGGCCTGCATCCGCATCGGCTACCGCGGCGCGGGCACGTTCGAGTTCCTCTACGAGAACGGCCGCTTCTACTTCATCGAGATGAACACCCGCATCCAGGTCGAGCACCCGGTCACCGAGATGGTCACCGGCATCGACCTGGTGCGCGAGCAGTTGATGATCGCCGCCGGCAATCCGCTGTCGATCCGCCAGGAGGACGTGGTGCTGGACGGCCACGCGATCGAGTGCCGCATCAACGCCGAGGACCCGGACACCTTCATGCCCAGCCCCGGCCTGATCGCGCATTTCCACGCGCCCGGCGGCCCCGGCGTGCGCGTGGACAGCCACATCTACGAGGGCTACCGCGTCCCGCCGAACTACGACTCGATGATCGGCAAGCTGATCGTGCACGGCGCCACCCGCGAGCAGGCGATCTGCCGCATGCGCGTGGCGCTCAGCGAGATGGTGGTGGACGGCATCCGGACCAACGTCCCGCTGCAGCAGCGCATCCTCTCGGATATCGGTTTCCAGCAGGGCGCGCAGAACATCCACTACCTCGAGAAGCGCCTGAAGGAGCAGAAGGAGAAGTCGCTCTCGATCGTGTGAGGCGGCGCTTCCCGCAGGTGCAGAAGTAGCTCGGGTAAGCGCAGCGCACCCGGGGCCTTCGCGCCAGACCGTTCCCGGGTGCACTCCGCTTACCCGGGCTACACAATGGGCGACCCGCCACCGACGCCGCGCCCATGCCCTTCCTCGAACTCACCCTTCCCTGCAGCCAGCTCCAGCAGCCGCGCTACGAAAACGCGCTGGAAAGCGTCGGCGCGCTGTCGGTGACGCTGGCCGATGCGCACGCCGACGCGCCCGACGAGCAGGCGATCTTCGAGCCCGGCGTCGGCCAGACACCGCTGTGGGACGACATGCAGCTCACCGCGCTGTTCCCCGGCGGCACGCCGCGCGAGTTGCTGCTGCACGCGCTGCAGGCCGCCGACGAGGGCATCGACTGGTCGCGCGCGGCGTTCCGCGACGTCGCCGACCAGGACTGGGAGCGCGCATGGATGGACCAGTACGTGCCGCTGCAGTTCGGCCGGCGCACCTGGATCGTGCCGTGGAACCACGACCTGCCGCCGGGCGCCGATGCCGACGATGCCGCGGTCGTGCGCCTGGACCCGGGCCTGGCGTTCGGCTCGGGCACGCACCCCACCACCGCGCTGTGCCTGCAGTGGCTCGATACGCTGGCCGACGACGGCGTGCTGGCGGGCGCGCAGGTGCTCGATTTCGGCTGCGGCTCGGGGATCCTCGCGCTGGCCGCGCTCAAGCTCGGCGCACGCGACGCCATCGGCATCGACAACGACCCGCAGGCGATCGCCGCGACGCTCGACAACGCCGAGCGCAACGGCGAGCAGGCGCGGTTGTCGGCCCACCTGCCCGACGACGCGCCGGCCGGCGCCTACCCGGTGGTCGTGGCCAACATCCTGGCCTCGGCGCTCGTGGAACTGGCCGACGTGATCGCCGCGCGCGTCGCGCCGGGCGGGTACATCGCCCTGTCGGGCATCCTGGCCGGACAGGAGGGCGAGGTCATGGCGCGCTACGCCGCGGCGTTCGACGACCTGCGCGCGGAGCAGTCCGACGACTGGATGCGCGTGACCGGCCGCCGCCGCTGACCGGGTTGCTTGTTGTAGGAGCGGCTTCAGCCGCGATCACCCCTCCCAAAGACGCCCTTGACACCGCCCTTGTAGGAGCGACGTAAGTCGCGACCTCGCACCTTCGATCAGTTCGCCGGTCGCGACTTACGTCGCTCCTGCACGGAGGCGCGCGGCGCGGCTCACTCGGGTTCGCGGCTGAAGCCGCTCCTGCAGGGGCCTGGTCATGGCGCATGCCCGGCTTGCGCCCGCGCGCGTCGCCATTACGCGACCCGCATCACGCCGCCGCGCGCCCCTCCCGGTCGCCGGCGTCGCACCGTCCCCTTACACTCGGCGCCCATGTTCCTGCCCTGCCCGCACTGCGGTTTCCTGGTCTCACTCGCCCCGGGCGATGCGCAGGGCCAGCGCTGTCCGCGCTGCGAGCGCCCGCTGGAGGACGCCGGGGCCGTGGCCGCCGCCGATGCGACCGGCACCGTGTCACCGGACGGCGACGCCGCCGACGCGCGCGTCCACCCCTCCGGTGAAACGCCGACATCCGGCCTCGAGCCGTCCCCCGCCGTACACGTGCGGGACCCCGCACCCGTGGATCCGGCGTCCGGCCCCACGGCCAGCCGTGCCGCCGCACCCGTCGACCCCGCGCCTGCGGGAAAGGTATCGCGTCGCGCACGGACACGCGGACCGAGCTTCACCCGCATCACGCTGCCGGGGGAGATGGACACGCTGCGCTGGCCGCTTCGCGGTGTTGCCGCGCTGCTTACGGTGCTGCTGCTGGTCCAGCTGCTGCTGGCGCAGCGGACCGAGCTGGCCACGGACGCACGCTGGCGTCCGTTGGTCGAAGCCGCCTGCGGCGTGGTCGGCTGCACGGTGCCGCCGTGGCACGACCCCGACGCGTTCAACATGCTGGATCGCAACGTGCGCCCCAAGCCCGGCCACGATGGCGTGCTCGAAGTCACTGCCAGTTTCCGCAACGACGCGCCGTGGCCGCAGGCATGGCCCACCTTGCAGGTCGGACTGACCGATGTGGAGGGACGCGAAGTCGCGGCACGCGCGTTCACCGTCGACGAGTACCGCGGCGATGCCGACGCCGACGCGCTGCTCGCCCCGGGCCAGAGCGCCGCGGTGCGCTTCGATGTGCGCGAACCGGCGGCGCCGATCGTCGCCTTTTCCTTCGACTTCCGTTGATCCGTTCGACTGAATGCGCGATGGCGGTGTCCGCTGCCGCCGGCACGCGCTAGACTCCCCGGTCCGTCGTCCCGCCGCCCGACCGTGAGCCGGCCCTTTCGACGACGGATGTTTCATACGGGGACCGCTCTTGAACGCTGCTGCCGATCGCCACGATTCCGCCCGCCCGGGCCCGCGCGTGCCCTTGCGCGACCACGTGGCCACGTCGATCCGCCGCTACCTGGGCGACCTCAACGGCTGCGGCACCGAGAACCTCTACGAGATCGCGCTGCGCGAGCTGGAGATCCCGCTGTTCGCCGAGGTGCTCGAGCACTGCGACGGCAACCAGAGCCGCGCCGCGACGATGCTCGGCATCCATCGCGCCACGCTGCGCAAGAAGCTGCGCGAGTACGGCCTGGCCTGAAGTTGAGGGGCTGGAGGCGAGGGGCTGGAGGCCGCAGAACCGGGCGGATCTTTCCCGAAGCCATGCAGCAGGGCCGCTCGACTGGGGACCCGCCCGGGTAAGCCGTACCGCCCCCGCTATAATTTCCGGCCCCCTCGCCGGAACCCACGCATGACCGCCTCCCTCCCGACGGTGACGATCCGCCGCGCGCTGCTGTCCGTCTCCGACAAGACCGGCCTGGTCGAACTGGCCCGCGCGCTGGCCGGCCACGGCATCGCGCTGCTGTCCACCGGCGGCACGGCCAAGGCCCTGCGCGACGCGGGCCTGGAGGTCACCGACGTCAGCGACCACACCGGCTTCCCGGAAATGATGGACGGCCGCGTCAAGACGCTGCACCCGGTGGTGCACGGCGGCCTGCTGGGCCGCGCCGGCACCGACGAAGCGGTGATGGCCGAGCACGGCATCGCGCCGATCGACCTGCTGGTGCTCAACCTGTACCCGTTCGAATCGGTCTCGGCCAACCCCGACAGCACGATGGACGAGATCGTCGAGAACATCGACATCGGCGGCCCGGCGATGCTGCGCTCGGCGGCCAAGAACTTCGCGCGCGTGGCCGTCGCCACCGACCCGGCGCAGTACCCGGCGCTGATCGCCGAGCTGGCCGACAACGCCGGCGCGCTCAGCGGCAAGACGCGCTTCGCACTGTCGGTGGCCGCGTTCGATCGCGTCGCCCAGTACGACGCCTGCATCAGCAACGTCCTGTCGTCGATCACCGACGAGGGTGGGCGCGGCCTGTTCCCGGCGCAGTCCAACAGCAACTTCGTCAAGGTGATGGACCTGCGTTACGGCGAGAACCCGCACCAGCAGGGCGCGTTCTACCGCGACCTGTACCCGGTGCCCGGCACGCTGGCGACGTTCACCCAGCTGCAGGGCAAGGAGCTGAGCTTCAACAACCTGGCCGACGCCGACGCGGCATGGGAATGCGTGCGCCAGTTCGAGGCGCCGGCGTGCGTGATCGTCAAGCACGCCAACCCGTGTGGCGTGGCGATGGGCGTGGCCTGCGGCGACGCCTACGAGCTGGCCTACGCCACCGACCCGACCTCGGCCTTCGGCGGCATCATCGCGTTCAACACCACACTCGACGCCGCCACCGCGAAGGTCATCCTCGACCGCCAGTTCGTCGAGGTGCTGATCGCGCCGGACTTCGAGCCCGCCGCGCTCGACTACGCGACGAAGAAGGCCAACGTGCGCGTGCTGCGGATCCCGCACGGCGAGGGCCGCAACAACTTCGACGTCAAGCGCGTCGGTTCGGGCCTGCTGATGCAGACCAGTGACATCCGCGAGGTCGGCCGCGACGAGCTGAAGGTGGTCACCGCGCTCGCGCCCACCGACACGCAGATGGACGACCTGCTGTTCGCCTGGCGCATCGCCAAGTTCGTGAAGTCCAACGCGATTGTCTATGCCAAGGACCAGCGCAGCATCGGCATCGGCGCGGGCCAGATGAGCCGCGTGGTCAGCGCCAAGATCGCCGCGCTCAAGGCTGAGGAGGCCGGGCTGTCGGTGCCGGGTTCGGTGATGGCGTCCGACGCGTTCTTCCCGTTCCGCGACGGCATCGACGCGGCCGCCGCTGCTGGCATCAAGGCAGTGATCCAGCCGGGCGGCTCGATGCGCGACAAGGAAGTGATCGCCGCGGCAGACGAGCACGGCATCGCGATGGTGTTCACCGGCGTGCGCCACTTCCGCCACTGACATGGACCCCGTCGTCGTCCTGAAGCTGGTGGCCGGCCTGGCGATGCTGCTGGGCGGCGCAGAGCTGCTGGTGCGCGGCGCCTCGCGCCTGGCGCTGCGCTGGGGGATGACGCCGCTGGTGATCGGCCTGACGGTGGTGGCGTTCGGCACCAGCGCGCCGGAGTTCGCGATCGGCATCGGCGCGGCCATGCAGGGCGAGGCCGACATCGCGCTGGGCAACGTGGTGGGCAGCAACATCGCCAACGTGCTGCTGATCCTGGGCCTCTGCGCGCTCGTCTCGCCGCTCGTGGTGCGCCGGCAGCTGATCTGGCTGGACGTGCCGGTGATGGTGGCCGTCTCGGTCGGCGTGCTGGCGATGTCGCTGGACGGTGCACTGGGGCGGGGCGAAGGCATCGCGCTGGTGCTGATCGGCCTGGGCTATGTCGGCGGGTTGCTGTGGATGGCCCGGCGCGGCAACGGCGATGACGCCGATGCGGCCGCCGACGTGCCTGCGAACGGCGCCGATGCGCCTGCCTGGCGCCACGTGCTGGTGCTTGTGGCCGGACTGGCGGTCCTGGTGCTGGGCTCGCAGTGGCTGGTGGATGGCGCCGTCAGCATCGCCAGCGCGATGGGCATCAGCGAGCTGGTCATCGGGCTGACCGTGGTCGCCATCGGCACGTCGCTGCCGGAGATCGCCACCAGCGTCCTGGCGGTGGTGCGCGGCGAGCGCGACATGGCCGTGGGCAACATCGTGGGCAGCAACGTGTTCAACCTGCTGTTCGTGCTGGGCGCCACGGCGGCGATCGCGCCGGACGGCATTGCCGTCGGCGCGGCCGCGGTGCGTTTCGACCTGCCGGTGATGACGGCGGTGGCGGTGGCCTGCATGCCGATCTTCTTCACCGGCCACTGCATCCAGCGCTGGGAGGGCGGCCTGTTCCTGGGCTACTACCTGGCCTACGTCGCCTACCTGCTGCTGGATGCCGCCGACCACGATGCCCTGCCCGCCTTCAGTGCGGTGATGATGGCGTTCGTCGTGCCGTTGACGGTCATCACGCTGGCGGTGGTGACGATGCGCGCGTGGCGCGCCCGGCATCCGCGGCCCTGACGCCCGCCTGCGGGTCGCGCCAGATCGACCGGTCGATGCCCTCGCCCAGCTCCGGGTAGTCGGCGGCATGGAACACCGGTGAGCGCCCGGAACGCAACTGACCCTCGTAGTCGCGCGTCAGTTTCACCACCACGCCCGACAACCCCAGCAGCGCGACCAGGTTGAGGGTCGCCATCATCGCCATCGCCGCGTCCGCCGCGTTCCAGACCAGCGGCACCTGCGCGTGGACGCCCCAGGTGATCACGCCCAGCGCCGCCAGCCGCAGCGCCAGCAGGCCCTTGCGCCCGCCGCCCAGGTACAGCAGGCCGCTCTCGGCGTAGGAGTAGTTGCCCAGGATGGTGGTGAAGGCGAAGAAGAACAGCGCGATGGCGACGAAGTAGGCGCCCCAGTCGCCGAAGAACACCGTCATCGCGCGCTGGGTGATCACCACGCCGTCCGTATTGCCTTCGGCCAGCACCCCCGAGAGCAGGATCACCAGCGCGGTCGCGGTGCAGATCAGCAGGGTGTCGATGAACACGCCCAGCGACTGCACCAGCCCCTGGCTGGCGGGGTGGTGCGGGACGGGGGTCGCGGCGGCGGCGACGTTGGGCGCGCTGCCCATGCCGGCCTCGTTGGAGTACAGCCCGCGCTTGACGCCGTTGAGCATCGCCGCGGCCAGCCCGCCCAGCACGCCGCCGACCGCCGGCTCCAGTCCGAACGCGCTGCGCAGCACCAGCCCCAGCGCGGCCGGCACCTCGGTGATGTTGGTGAGCACCACCCAGAGCGCCAGGCCGAGGTACCCCACCGCCATGACCGGCACCACCCACTCGGCGACCCGCGCCACCGAGCGCAGGCCGCCGAAGATGATCAGCGCCGTCAGCAGCACCAGGCCGGTCGCCACCTGTGCGTCGGTGAAGCCGAACGCCGCCTCCATCGACAGCGCGATCGCATTGGCGTGCACGCTGCTGAAGATCAGCCCGTACGAGAACACCAGGCACACCGAGAACGCCACACCCAGCCACGGCGCCCTGAGCCCGCGCGCCATGTAGTAGCCCGGCCCGCCCCGGTACTGGCCCTTCTCGTCGCGCACCTTGTACAGCTGCGCGAGCGCGCTCTCGGCATAAGCGGTCGCCATGCCCAGCGCCGCGGTGCACCACATCCAGAACAGTGCGCCCGGCCCGCCCAGGCTCAGCGCGATCGCCACGCCCGCCAGGTTGCCCGTACCCACCCGCGAGGCCAGCGAAGTGCACAGCGCCTGGAACGGCGAGATGCCGGCGGCATCCCCGTCGGTGCCGCGCCCGATCACGTGCAGCATGTGCCCGAACCGCCGGACCTGCAGTCCGCGCAGGCGCACGGTGAAGTACAGGCCGACCGCGAGCAGGCCGTAGACCAGCACGTAGTCCCACAGCACCGCGTTGATGCCGCCGATCACCGGGGCCAGTACGGTCTCGATCGTGCGAAGGACTGCATCCATGGGTCGGCGGGTCGGGTGGGCGGCCGTCGATCCTAGCAGCGCCGGACCCGGCGCCCGGCCGGTCACGTAAAATCACCGGCCCGCGGACGACAGCGGCGCGCGCACGCGCCGCCATCCGACACCTACGCACCCCAAGGACACGCAATGAAGATCCTCGTCATCGGCGCCGGCGGCCGCGAACACGCGCTGGCCTGGAAGCTCGCGCAGTCCGCGCGGGTCACCGAAGTCCTGGTCGCGCCGGGCAACGCAGGCACCGCGACGGAGGGCAAGTGCCGCAACGTCGGCGTGGCCGCGACCGATATCGATGGGCTGGTGGATCTGGTGCGGCGCGAGCATGTCGCCGTCACCGTGGTCGGTCCCGAAGCGCCCCTGGTGGCGGGCGTCGTCGACCGGTTCCGCGATGAAGGCCTGCGCATCTTCGGGCCGTCGGCGGCCGCGGCGCAGTTGGAAGGCAGCAAGGCGTTCGCCAAGGCGTTCCTCGCACGCCACGGTATCCCGACGGCGCACTACGCCGTGCACTCTGACCTCGAGCAGGGACTGGCATACGTCCGTGAGAAGGGCGCACCGATCGTCATCAAGGCCGACGGGCTGGCGGCCGGCAAGGGCGTGGTCGTGGCGATGACGCTGGAGGAGGCGGAGGCCGCGGTGACCGACATGCTGTCGGGTAACGCGTTCGGCGAAGCCGGCTCGCGCGTGGTGATCGAGGAGTTGCTCACCGGCGAGGAGGCCAGCTTCATCTCCATGGTCGACGGCCGCACCGCACTGCCGATGGCCACCAGCCAGGACCACAAGCGCGTGGGCGATGGCGACACCGGCCCCAACACCGGCGGCATGGGCGCGTACTCGCCGGCGCCGGTGGTGACGCCCGAGGTGCATGCGCGCGTGATGCGCGAGGTGGTCGAACCCACCGTGCGCGGCATGGCCGCCGACGGCATCCCGTTCACCGGCTTCCTCTATGCGGGCCTGATGATCGACGAGGCGGGCGCACCGAAGGTGATCGAGTTCAACGTGCGCTTCGGCGACCCGGAGACCCAGCCGGTGATGCTGCGCCTGCAGTCGGACCTGCTGGAGCTGGTCGAGGCCGCCATCGACGGGCGGCTGGACGAGGTCGAGGCGCGTTGGGACCCCCGCCCGTCCTTGGGCGTGGTGATGGCGGCCGAGCACTATCCCGGCACGCCGCGCGTGGGCGACGCCATCAACGCCTGGGACGTGCCCGAGGTCGAAGGCACGAAGGTGTTCCACGCCGGCACCAAGCTCGTGGACGGCAAGGCCGTCACCGCCGGTGGCCGCGTGCTGTGCGTCTGCGCGCTGGGCGACTCGGTGGCCGATGCACAGCGTCGCGCGTACGAGGCTGTCGCCGGCATCTCCTGGCACGGCGAGTTCCACCGCCACGACATCGGCTGGCGTGCGATCGAGCGCGAGCGCGGCTGACGCCTCGCCTGAAGGAGCGGCTCCAGCCGCGAACAGCGCGTCATGCAGCCGACGCAGCACCATGATCGCGGCTGATGCCGCTCCTACAGAGATTCCAAGAGCCCCGTCGCACGTGCGGGGCAGCCGGACGGCCATACGCCTCTGCTAGGCTCGCGCGACTCCCGGGGAGCCCGCATGACGGACCAGACGCGCCACAAGCCGCCACACCCGCACGCGCCACCCGCGGAGCGGCCGCCGCCGCGCAGCCAGTTCGGCCTGCTGGGCCAGCGCCGCTTCGCCCCCTACTTCCTCGTGCAGTTGCTGGGCGCGTTCAACGACAACGTGTTCCGCCAGGCGATCATCGGCCTGCTGGGCGTGATGGTCGTCGCCGGTGCGATGGACAACGCCACGCGCGGCATCTACACCCAGCTGGCGCCGGCGGTGTTCATCCTGCCGTACTTCCTGTTCTCGGCCACCGCCGGGCAGATCGCCGAGAAGCTGGAGAAGGCGCGCCTGATCCGCGTCGTCACGGTGATGGAGATCGCCATCATGTCGGTGGCCGCGGTCGGGTTCTGGCTGCAGGACATGCGGGTGCTGCTGGTGGCGCTGTTCGCCACCGGGCTGCAGAGCGCGCTGTTCGGGCCGGTGAAGTATTCGATCCTGCCGTCGGTGCTGCGTCCTGAAGAGCTGACCGGCGGCAATGGCCTGGTGGAGATGGGCACGTCCATCTCGATCCTGCTGGGCATGCTGTTCGGCGGGCTGATTTTCGCGGTGGCCGGCGAGCACGGTCCTTTGGTTGCGGGCGGCTCGGTCATTGCGCTGGCGCTGGCGGGCAACGTCGCCAGCCGCTTCATCCCGCCGGTCGCCGCGGCCGCGCCCGACCTGAAGGTCAACTGGAACCCGCTGACCGAGTCGATCAAGGTCTGGCGCCTGGCGCGCAAGCAACTGGCGGTGCGCAACGCGGTGCTGGGCGTGAGCTGGTTCTGGTTCACCGGCACGCTGCTGACCGGCAACCTGCCGGTGTACGCCGAGACGCACCTGGGCGGTACGGCGACGCTTTACGTGTTCGCACTGGCGGTGTTTTCCATCGGCGTGGGCGTGGGGTCGCTGCTGTGCGAAAAGCTGTCGGCGCGCACGGTCGAGATCGGCCTGGTGCCGATGGGCGCGGCCGGCATGAGCGCCTGCATCCTGCACCTGGCATTCGCACCCGCGGTGGGCGCCAGCGGGCTCGACGTGGCGGGCTTCCTGCAGCAGCCGGGCGCGTGGCGCATCGTGGCGGACCTGGCGGGCATCGGGCTGTTCTCGGGCTTCTTCGTGGTGCCGCTGTTCGCGCTGATTCAGTCGCGCACGCCGCCGGGGGAGCTGTCGCGGGTGATCGCCGGCATGAACATCCAGAACGCGGTGTTCATCGTGCTGGCGGCGGTCGGCGGGGTCGCCTTGCAGCAATTGCTGGGCTGGTCGATCCCCACGCTGCTGCTGGCACTGGGCGTGGCCAGCATCGTCGTCGCACTGTGGATATTCACCGTGGTGCCCGAGTTCGCGATGCGGTTCCTGAGCTGGGTGCTGGTGCGCGCGCTGTACCGGTTGCGCGTGCGTGGCGTCGAAGCCAACGTGCCCGACGAAGGCGCGGCCCTGATCGTGTGCAACCACGTCAGCTACATGGACGCGCTGATCCTGGCGGCCAGCATCCCGCGGCCGGTGCGGTTCGTCATGTACTACCGCATCTTCAACATCCCGGTGATGCGCTGGATCTTCCGCACCGCCAAGGCGATCCCGATTGCCGGTGCTCGCGAGGACCCGGCACTGATGCAGCGCGCGTTCGACGAGATCGATGCGACGCTCGCCGAGGGTGAACTGGTCTGCATCTTCCCGGAGGGTGCGCTGACGAAGGACGGCGGCATCGCGCCGTTCAAGGGCGGCGTGGAAAGGATCCTGGAGCGGCGCGCGGTGCCGGTGGTGCCGATGGCGTTGCGCAACATGTGGGCCAGCATGTGGAGCCGGCGCGCCAACCGCGCGTCCGCGCTGCTGGACCGCATGCGCGTGCCGCGCCGCTTCCGCGCACCGGTCGAAGTGGTCGCGGCGGCGCCGGTGGACGGCGCGGTGGCCGACGCGGCGTCGCTGGAAACACAGGTGCGCGCCCTGCGCGGCGACGCGGCGTAACCCCCCGACACGGCGATGACGCCCGGCGAAACCCGCTGCTAGGATGCCCGCGGGGACGCCGGCACCGCCGGCGACGCACATCGGGAAACCGCCATGAACGCACCGCCGCCGATCGCCGCCGAGCGCATTCCGAACCACCTGGCCTGGGCCATCCTGTCGACGATCTTCTCGTTCTGCCTGTGCTGCTTCGTCGGCGGCATTCCCGGGATCGTGGCGATCGTCTACGCCGCGCAGGTCAACGGCAAGCTCGACCGCGGCGATGCCGACGGCGCGCGCCGCGCCTCCGACACCGCCCGCACGTGGTGCTGGGTGGCCACGGGCCTGGCGATCTTCGGCCTTCTGCTCAACGTGTGGGGCTACATGAGCGGCGGCACCGAGGAGTACCTGGAGATGATCGAGCAGATGCAGCAGGCGCAACAGACGGCCGTATGAGCCGCCTGCTGGCCCCGGCCGATCAACGACGCGGGTGGTGGCTTGCCGCCTCCATGGCCGGTGCTGCCGCGGCGGTCGGATTCGGGGGCTGGTCGCTGCGCCGCTTCGACCCGAACGCGGCCGACAGCCCGTTCCTGCCGTGCCTGTTCCAGGCCTTCACCGGGCTGTACTGCCCGGGCTGCGGGACGACCCGCGCCCTGCACGCGCTGGTGCATGGCGACATCGCCACCGCCCTCGCGATGAACCCGCTGCTGTTCGTGCTGGTGCCCTTGTTGGGCGCGGTGCTCTGGCACGCGAGTGGCCGCCAACTTCCATTGCCGCGAGCGGCCGTCGCCCTGCTGCTGGGGCCGTGGTTCTGGCTGGCGTTGATCGGCGGTTACTGGCTGCTGCGCAATGTGCCGGTGTGGCCTTTCACGATGCTGGCGCCGGGTTGAGCGTGGAGCTCGAGAACAAGCTTGCAGGGACGACGCGTGCGCCGCGTTGGCAGCGCGTGGTTGCTGGCGTGATGGCGGCCGCCGGCGGGTGGGGCCTGCTGCAAGCGTGCTCCAGTGGCGCCCTCGATTCCTGGCTCGATGCCGGTCTCGCCCTCGGCGCCACGTATGGCCTCTACCTCTTTGCGCGCTTTGCGCTCACGGGTGCGTTGCGTGCCGGGACGCAGTGCCGCAAGCCGGACTGAGCCAGCATGCGCGCCGTGCCGGCTGTGGCTTCAGCTGACGAAGCCGGCAATCACGAACAGCGCGAGCACCGCCAGCCACACCAGCAGGCTGCGCCAGACCAGGCTCATGGCGTCGCGCAGCTCAGGCAGCTCGCCCAGCACGACGATCGCCGGCGGCGTGGCCAGCCCGGACTCGTCGGCGTAGTCGGCCACTTCCTCGGCCAGTTCGCTGCGCACGCTGGCACGGGCCACCGCAGCGAGAAAGCCGTGGTCGAGCGAGAGCGAGGCGCCCCCCGCATCGCGCCAGGCCCCCAGCGCGGTGTCGAAGTTGCCGACCAGCGCAGTCGACAGCGACATCAACTGCGCGACGGGCCACTCCAGCACGGCCAGCAGCGTACGGGCGCCGGACGCGGTGTCGGCCGGCAGCGCGTGCGCCGCCTCGCCTTCCACCGACAGCACTGCCAGCCGGTACAGCAGCGCGCCGACCGGGCCCAGCAGCAGGAACCAGAACAGCACGCCGAACCAGCGCCGCAGGGCATTGCGGAACACGGCCTCGACCAGCGCCGGGCCGGCCAGCGACGGCGTACTGCCGTCCGGCCACAGCCGCGCGGCGGCGTCGCGACGCGCGTGCGGGTCATCGGCGGCCGCGATCGCATCCACGTCGACATCCAGGTCCCGCGGTCCCCAGGCGTAAAACAGCACGATGATGCCGAACAGCAACCCGGCCAACCCGAACAGCGGACCGTCCAGGGCGAGCTGGAACAGCCCGATCACCAGCAGCGGCGGCACCAGCGCGACCGCGATGCCCCAGCGTCCGCGCCAGAAACTGCCATCGCCGAAACGCGCGTCCAGGCCCCGCAGCCAGTCGCCGAACCAGCCGGTCTGGCGCACCGACGCCGCCAGTGACGGGGCCATGTGGCCGAGCACGAGCGCGACGACGGTGGCGATCAGGGTTACGGCCATTGCAGCGTCCTGTACTCGGGCGGGGCCGGTCGATTCTAGCGCGACGATCCGACGCGACGACCCGGTGCGGACGACGGGCCCCGCCAGTGCGCGAGCGGCGGACGCATCCCGTCGCGTACGTGGTCAGGTCGCCGCGTTGCTCGCGCCTGCATTGCGTTCCGCGGCCGCGAGCCAGTCCTCGATCAGCCAGCGCGCGATCGAGATGGGTGAAGACAGCAACGGACCGTCATCGTCGACGCCCTGCTCGGCCTCGCGCGCGGCGGCGGCGCGGATCTGCCCGGCATCGAACCAGCGCGCATCTTCCAGTTCCACGCCCACCTGCGGGTCCCCCGGCTCGGCCTCGGCCGCGAAGCCCAGCATCAACGCGCCCGGGAACGGCCAGGGCTGCGACGCAAGGTAGCGGCAGCGGCGGACGCGCAGGCCGGTTTCCTCCATCACCTCGCGCGCGACGGCCTGCTCCAGCGACTCACCGGGTTCGACGAACCCGGCGATCACCGAGTACCGGCGTGCGGGCCATGTCGACTGGCGTCCCAGCAGCAGGCGCGCACCGTCGCTGACGGCCACGATCACCGCCGGATCGGTGCGCGGGTAGTGGTCCAGCCCGCAGGACTGGCATTGTCCAAGCCAGCCGGCGCGTAGCATCGCGACCTGCCCGCCGCACGTGCCGCAGAACCGGTGGCGCTGGCGCCACGACTGCAGCGCGCGGGCCCCGGCGAACGCCGCTGCCTCCCGCGCGGGCCATGTCGCGGCCGCGGTACGCAGGTCCACGGAACGCGCGCCGGTCACGGCCGTGAGCGAAGCATCCAGTGCGAACCAGCCCCGTCCCCCCTCGTCCAGCCCGAGGAATGCCGCTGCGCCCACGCCACCCGGGCCCTCGCTGACCTGCGCGCCGCTCAAAGGCAACGGCTGGCCCTCGTCGTCGCACACGGCGCCGGTGTCGTCCAGGAGCAGCACGCGCGCGTCGTTCCAGAGCGCGGCCAGCGCATTGGAGTCGTCACGCAGGTGGTCGGCGCGGTCCAGGGCCGCGATGGGCGCGGCATCGGGGCCGCAGCCGGGAATGAAGGCGAAGGGCGCCCCGGTCGACGTCACGGGGCTGGCATCACGCCGAGAACGAGGACCCGCAGCCGCAGGTGGTCTTGGCGTTGGGGTTGCGGATGACGAACTGCGCGCCGTGCAGGCTTTCGGTGTAATCCACCTCGGCCCCCATCAGGTACTGCAGGCTCAGCGGGTCGACCAGCAGCGTCACCCCATCGGTGCGCACCGCCAGGTCGTCCTCGGCCTGCGCTTCGTCGAACTCGAACCCGTACTGGAAGCCCGAGCAGCCGCCGCCCTGGATATAGACCCGAAGCTTGAGCGCGTCGTTGCCCTCTTCCTGGATCAGCTGCCGGACCTTGGCCGCGGCCGCCCCGGTAAACACCAGCGGGGCGTCGATGGACTGGTAGTCCGGCGTCAGGGTGGGCAACGGCGTGGTTTCCATCCGCACAGGATGGGGGCCGGCGCCGGCCCGTTCAAGCATTGCGGCGATGCGCGAACCCGCTCAGCCCGCGCTGCCGCCGTTCTCGCGACCGCCCTCGGCGGTGGCCTGCGCCCAGGTGAACGACTCCTCCACCGCCGCGCCCGACCGCGGGGTCAGCCGCACCGTCACCCGCACCGGGGTGAAGTCTTCCGGCAGGAACACATCGCCCTCGACCTGCTGGAAGTACTTGAACGAGTACTCCACGCCCGGCGCGTCGGCCTGCTGGCGCAGCGCGCCCCAATCCAGGGTCTGCAGGCGGCCGTTGCGCGTGCCCTCGATCGAGAGGGTGACCCGGCCGGCGCTGCTGCCGCCGCGGTTGAGGTTCTGCGTCAGGGTCGAGGCAAAGTGCCAGGCGGTGCCGCTCTGGGGCTGCATGCGGATGGCGTGGACCGTCAGGCCGCGCCGCTGTGCCGTAGCGCCGACGAGGCGCTCGTAGAACGCGACATCGGCGCGCAGCCCGGCGATCTCCTCGTCGCGCTCCGCCAGCGTGCCCTGCAGGTCACGGTTGGCGTCCCGGCTGATCTGGTCCGAGCGGCCGAGGGTGGCCACCTGCTGTTGCGCCTGCTCCAGCTGCTCGCGCAGCGATGTGCGTTCGCGCTCGCTGGCCGACAGCCGGGCACGCACGTCGCCCGGGCCGGGGACGAGAACGCGCCACGCGCCCCACAGGCCGAAGGCCAGGGCGGCGATGAACACGGCGATCATCACCTTCCGGCCGGTGCCGATCGCCGGAACGGCTGCGGCCTTGGGGGGGGCTGGAGGCGCGCGGCGCGCGCCCTCCGAAGGGTCGGTCTGGTCGGCCTGCGGCTGTTCAGTCATCCAGCTGGTATAGGAGCGGGCGCCGCTGCCGTCAAGCCGATGGATGCGCTCAGGCCGCCTGGTGCAGCGCCTGCGGTTCAGCCCTGCTGCCGCCCGCGGCGTCGACCGTGTCGGCGTGGATCAGCCGGCCCGTCAGCACGGCGCCGGCCGACATTTCGACCACCTGGTAGTGCACGTTGCCGGTCACGCGCGCCTTCGGGGCCAGTTCGACACGTTCAGCCGCGTGCACGTCGCCATCCAGGCGCCCGTTGATGACCACCACGGGCGCGCGCACCTCGCCCTCGATGTGACCGCCCTCGGCCAGCGTCAAGCGCGCCTCGGCCCCGTCGTCGGCGATCAGGCGTCCGATGACGCGGCCCTCGATGTAGAGGCCACCGCGGAAATGCAGATCCCCCTGGAAGACCGTCTGCTTTCCGATGAGGGTGTCGACGTTGAGGTCGTCGGGAAGTGCCTTGTTCTTGAACATGCCGTGTCCTTCGATGTCGTTGGGGGGGTGGCGCGCGGCGGCCTAGCCGGCCGCGCCCCAGGGCAGCGTCTGCTCCAGTGCGGTGCCGTCGCCACGCAGCGAGACGCGCACGCGCTGCGGGGTGAAGCCCGCGGGCAGCATCACGCTGCCGCGCAGTTGCTGGAAATAGCGGAACGAATAGCCCTGCGCGGGGGCGGCGTCGGCCTGGTGCAGGCGGTCCCAGTTGACCCGGGCCAACTGGCTGCCCTGCACGCCCTCCACGGCGAACTTCAACTCGCCGAGGCTGACCGCGTTGCGGTCGCGCGTTTGCGTCAGCACGATGCGGTAGCGCCAGCTGCCACCCGGCTCGCGCGAGAACTGTGCCGAATGGACTGCCAGCCCCTTGCGCGGCGTGGTGGCGCCGACGAGGCGTTCGTAGAAGTCGACGTCCGCACGCAAGGCGGCGATCTGGTCGTCGCGTTCGGCCAGCGCGCCCTGCATTTCCTGGTTGGCCACGCGGCTGATCTGGTCGGAGCGTTCCAGCACCGCCTCGCGCTGGCGCAGGTGCCGGTTCTCCTCGCGGAGCTGGCGGATGTCGCCCGCCGTGCCGTCCAGGGCGGCCGCCACGTACGGCAGGTTCGGCGCCGCCAGGTGCACGGTGCCACCGAAGGCCACGCCCAGCGACGCCAGCCACACCAGCCCCAGCGCCCAGCGGCGGGGGCGTGAAGGTGCGTGCTGCTCGGGCACGATGACAAAGCGCCGCGGCGGCGCGTTGGTCGGTTTGCTCATATCGTTGCTGCCAGCCCGTACCGGCGCAGGCTCCCCATATACTCCCGGCTGGAGTCTAGCGGGATGTCGCCATGTCAGATGCGCACCTGTTCGCAGTTGGCGTCGTGCTGGCCTGGCTGGCCGGCATCCGCGTGTACCTGACGGTGTTCGGTGTCGGTCTGGCCGGCGCGCTGGGCTGGCTGGACCTGCCGCCGGCCCTGCAGGCTGCGCAATCGTGGTGGGTGATCGGCCTCACCGGCGTGCTCGCGGCAGTCGAGTTCTTCGCCGACAAGATCCCCGGCGTGGATTCGGGATGGGACCTGATGCACACGCTGCTGCGGGTGCCCGCCGGGGCCTTCCTGGCCGCCGCGACGCTCTCGCCGGACGGCGAACTCGGTGCCGGCATGCTGGCGACCGGCGCGGGCGCCGCGCTGGCCAGCCACGTGCTCAAGGCCGGCAGCCGGGCGCTGGTCAATACCTCTCCGGAGCCGGTCAGCAACGTCGCGGCTTCGGCCGCCGAGGACGTCGCGGTGGTGGGCGCCCTGGCCCTGGCCTTCAGCTACCCGTGGCTGGCACTGGGGCTGGCCATGCTGACCAGTGCGCTGATCGCCGTGCTGGTGTGGTGGGTGTGGCGCACGCTCTCACGCCTGCGCCGCAGGGCCGTGGGCCCCGGATAGGCGCGGCCGAAACCACGCCTGCGGGTCGGGTCAGCCTTCGATCTGCTGGGCGAGGTAATTCTGCTCGCCGATGCGCTCGATCAGCGCCAGCTGCGTCTCGATCCAGTCGATGTGCTCTTCCTCGGACTCGAGGATGTCGGCGAACAGTTTGCGGCTGACGTAGTCGTTGACGCTTTCGCAATGCTTGATCGCATCGCGCAGCAGCGGGAGCGCGTCCAGCTCCAGCGCCAGGTCGGCGTTGAGCACTTCGCGCGGATTCTCGCCGATGCGCAGCTTGCCCAGCGCCTGGAAGTTCGGAAGGCCGTCGAGGAACAGGATGCGCTCGGACAGCTTGTCCGCGTGCTTCATTTCGTCGATCGACTCTTCGTACTCGTGGTCGGCCAGTTCCTTCAAGCCCCAGTTCTTCAGCATCTTGGCGTGCAGGAAGTACTGGTTGATCGCGGTCAGCTCGTTGTAGAGCGCTTTGTTGAGGAACTCGATGACCTTGGCGTCGCCTTTCATGGCCTGCTCCGGATTAGGGAATGGCGGCGATGCTACCGGCTTGCCGCACACGGTGACGGAACGCGAATCGTGTGCGACCGCGGACGCGAATCAGTGGCGAATGACTCGAAGCGGCCCGCACCCAGGCGGGCGGCCGCTCAGGCGGCGTGCTGAAGCAGCGGCAGCGGAATCTCGCGGGCCGCCCGGGCCTGGTCCAGCAGCGAGGCGGCCATGTCCAGGCAACTGCCGCAATTGGCGCCGGCACCGGTGCGCATCGTCAGCTCGGGCACGCTCCGGCAGCCGGCTTCGGCGGCCTGGAGGATGTCGCGCTCGGTTACCCCGTTGCAGATGCAGACGTACATGCGGAAGACCCGTCGAACTGGCAGCCGGCCTGGCTGCCCCGATATTCCACATGGAATGAGAATGATTGTCAATTAACAGGGTCCGAGCGGCCCGGGCAGCCCGTGGCCTTCAGTCGGCAGCCCGGCTACCCGACGCCGGCGAACGCACCGCGTCGCGCGTCGCGGGACGGGGCCGGCTCCACCCGGACGCCCCCGAGCGCGCCTCGGGCGCGGGCTGGGGCACCGCCTGCAGGCCCGCCACCTGCCGCGCGGCCGGTGCGAGGTGCCGCAGGGCGCGGGCATACACCCCGCGTTTGAACACCACCACGTGCTCGACCGGGTACCAGAAGTCGACCCAGCGCCAATGGTCGAATTCCGGCTTCTCGGTGAGGTCCAGCCTGAGATCCGACTCCTGCCCGGTCAGCCGCAGCAGGAACCACACCTGCTTCTGGCCGATGCAGACCAGGCGGTCGTTGCGGCGGATCGCGCGCTGCGGCAGGCGGTAGCGCAGCCAGCCCGGCGTGGTGCCCAGCACCTCGACGTGATGCGGGAGCAGGCCGGTCTCTTCGCGGAGCTCGCGGTACATGGCCTCCACCGGCGTCTCGTCGGTGTTCATCCCGCCCTGCGGGAACTGCCATCCGTCGCGGTGCACCCGGCGCGCCCAGAACAGGCGTCCGTCAGGGTGCATCAGCACGATGCCGACATTGGGCCGGTAACCGTCCGGATCGATCACGATGCGGACTCCTGAATCATTTGACTTGCGTCACTGGGCCTGACTCTGCCACGCGCCGCGCGACCCGACAACTCGACACGTCACCATCGCCGCCCCAAAACGAAAAACCCCGCCGGTGGCGGGGTTGTCCTGGTCCTGCGCGGTGGTGGCTATGGGTGGACTCGAACCACCGACCCCAGCATTATGAGTGCTGTGCTCTAACCGGCTGAGCTACATAGCCGCGCGGGAACCGCGAATTGTTCCGGTTCGACGCTTCGCTGTCAACGCCTCGTTTGCCGTTTCACCGGCCGCGGCCGGACCCGGCGGAACCCTTCAGGCGGGCAGCACCCGCACCTGCCCTTCCATCAGCACCCGCGCGCTGCGGCTCATTACCGCCCGGGTGACCTGCCACTGGCCGTCGACCTGCCGCGCCTCGGCACCCACCCGCAGCGTGCCCGAGGGGTGGCCAAAGCGGACCGCACCCGCTTCCCGTCCCTTTGAGGCGCGTTGTACCACCGTGCCGGGTACGGCGGCAGCCGTGGCGATGGCAACCGCGCACGTGCCCATCATCGCGTGGTGCAGCTTGCCCATCGACAGCGCACGCACCAGCAGGTCGACGTCGTCGGCGCGCACCGGCTTGCCGCTGGAGGCGGTGTAGTCCTTGGGCGGTGCCACGAATGCGACCTTCGGCGTGTGCTGGCGCGACGCCGCGCCGGCGATGTCGTCGATCAGCCCCATGCGCACCGCGGCGTGCGCGCGGATGGATTCGAACATCGCCAGCTTCGCCGGATCGCCGTTGATCGTCCCCTGGAGTTCGGTGCCGTCCAGGCCGAGCGCCGCGGCATCCACGAACACCGTCGGGATGCCGGCGTTGATCATCGTCACCTGCAGCGCGCCGACGCCGGGCACCTCCAGGGTGTCTTCCACGTGGCCGGTGGGGAACATCGCCCCGCCGCCGTCGCCCTCGTCGGCCGGGTCGAGGAATTCCAGCTGGATTTCGGCCGCCGGGAAGGTCACGCCATCGAGTTCGAAGTCGCCGGTCTCCTGCACCTGCCCACCGGTCACCGGCACGTGCGCGACGATGGTCTTGCCGATGTTGGCCTGCCAGATGCGCACCGTGCACATCCCGTCCCGCGGCACGCGCGCCGGGTCGATGAGGCCGTTGGCGATCGCGAAGGGGCCGACCGCCGAGGACAGGTTGCCGCAGTTGCCCGACCAGTCGACGAACGCGGTGTCGATGGCGACCTGGCCGTAGAGGTAGTCGACATCGTGTTCCGGCACGGTCGACCTGGAAATGATCACGCACTTGCTGGTGCTGGACGTCGCCCCGCCCATGCCGTCGGTGTGCTTGCCATACGGGTCGGGCGAGCCGATCACGCGCATCAGCAGCGCGTCGCGCGCCGGGCCGGGCACCTGCGCATCGGTGGGCAGGTCGTCCAGCCGGAAGAACACGCCCTTGCTGGTGCCGCCGCGCATGTAGGTGGCGGGGATGCGGAGCTGCGGCGCGCAGGCCATGTCAGGCCGCCTTCGCCGATTCGAGGAAGTCCTGCGCGAAGCGCTGCAGCACGCCGCCGGCTTCGTAGATCGCCACTTCCTCGGCGGTGTCCAGGCGGCAGGTGACGGGCACCTCCAGCATGTTGCCGTCGGTGCGGTGGATCACCAGGTTCAGCACCGCGCCCGGTGTGCGTTCGCCGACCACGTCGAAGGTTTCGGTGCCGTCGATGCCGAGCGTCTCGCGCGTGGTGCCGGCCTCGAACTGCAGCGGCAGCACGCCCATGCCGATCAGGTTGGTGCGGTGGATGCGCTCGAAGCCTTCCGCGGCGATCGCCTCGACGCCGGCCAGGCGCACGCCCTTGGCGGCCCAGTCGCGCGAACTGCCCTGGCCGTAGTCGGCGCCGGCGATGATGATCAGCGGCTGGCGGCGTTGCATGTAGGTCTCGATGGCCTCCCACATGCGCACGACCTCGCCCTCCGGCTCGATCCGCGCCAGCGAGCCCTGCCGCACGTTGCCATCGCTGTCGCGCACCATCTCGTTGAGCAGCTTGGGGTTGGCGAAGGTCGCGCGCTGCGCGGTGAGGTGGTCGCCGCGGTGGGTCGCGTAGGAATTGAAGTCCTCTTCCGGCACACCCATCTTCGTCAGGTACTCGCCCGCCGCGCTGGTGGCGAGGATCGCGTTGCTCGGCGACAGGTGGTCGGTGGTGATGTTGTCGCCCAGCACCGCCAGGGGGCGCATGCCCGTGAGCGAGCGCTCGCCGGCGAGGGCGCCTTCCCAGTACGGCGGGCGGCGGATGTAGGTCGACTGCGGGCGCCAGTCGTACAGCGGTCCGACTTTTTCGCCGTGCTCGACGCGCACCGAGAACATCGGCTCGTAGACCCTGCGGAACTGCTCGGGCTTGACGCTGGCCTTGACGATCGCGTCGATCTCCTCGTCCGTCGGCCAAAGGTCCTTGAGCGTGACCGGCCGGCCTTCGGCGTCGATGCCCAGCACGTCCTTCTCGATGTCGAAACGCACGGTGCCGGCGATGGCGTAGGCGACCACCAGCGGCGGCGAGGCGAGGAACGCCTGCTTGGCGTACGGGTGGATGCGGCCGTCGAAGTTGCGGTTGCCCGACAGCACGGCCACGGCGTAGAGGTCGCGCTCCACGATCTCCTGCTGGATCTTCGGGTCCAGCGCGCCGCTCATGCCGTTGCAGGTGGTGCAGGCGAAGCCGACGATGCCGAAACCGAGCTGCTCCAGCTCCTTCAGCAGGTCCGAGTCCTCCAGGTACAGCTGCACGGCCTTGGAGCCCGGGGCCAGCGAGGTCTTGACCCAGGGCTTGCGCACCAGCCCCAGCGCGTTGGCTTTCTTCGCCAGCAGGCCGGCGGCGATCACGTTGCGCGGGTTGGAGGTGTTGGTGCAGCTGGTGATGGCGGCGATGATCACCGCGCCATCGGGCATCAGGCCCTGGGCTTCCTGCTCGCGCGCCAGCGTCATGCCCGTGGCGATGCCGCGCTCGGCCAGCGCCGAGGTCGGCAGGCGGCGGTGCGGGTTGGACGGGCCGGCCATGTTGCGCTCCACGCTGGACAGGTCGAACGTCAACGTGCGCTCGTACTGCGCGCCGTCCAGCGTGTCGGCCCACAGGCCGGCGGCCTTGGCGTACGTCTCCACCAGCTGCACCTGCGGCTCCTCGCGGCCGGTCAGGCGCAGGTAGTCCAGCGTGTTGCCGTCGATGAAGAACATCGCGGCCGTCGCGCCGTATTCGGGCGCCATGTTCGAGATGGTCGCGCGGTCGCCCAGCGTCAGCGCCGCGGCGCCTTCGCCGCGGAACTCCAGGTACGCGCCCACCACCTTGGACTGGCGCAGGAACTCGGTCAGCGCCAGCACGATGTCGGTGGCGGTAATGCCCGGGGCGGGCTTGCCGGTGAGCTCGACGCCGACGATCTCCGGCAGGCGCATCCACGATGCGCGGCCGAGCATCACGCTTTCGGCCTCCAGCCCGCCCACGCCGACCGCGATCACGCCCAGCGCGTCGACGTGCGGCGTGTGGCTGTCGGTGCCCACGCACGTGTCGGGGAACGCCACGCCGCCCTGCGCGTGCACCACCGGCGACATTTTCTCCAGGTTGATCTGGTGCATGATCCCGTTGCCCGGCGGGATCACGTCGACGTTCTTGAACGCGTGCTTCGTCCACTCGATGAAGTGGAAGCGGTCCTCGTTGCGGCGCTCCTCGATGGCGCGGTTCTTGGTGAACGCGTCCGGATCGAACCCGCCACACTCCACCGCCAGCGAGTGGTCGACGATCAGCTGGGTGGGCACCACCGGGTTGATCTGCGCCGGGTCGCCGCCCTTGTCGGCAATCGCATCGCGCAGGCCGGCCAGATCGACCAGCGCGGTCTGGCCGAGGATGTCGTGGCAGACGACGCGCGCCGGGAACCACGGAAAGTCGAGATCGCGACGGCGCTCGATCAGCTGGGTGAGGTAGGCCTCCAGCATCGCCGGCTCGGCCCGGCGCACGAGGTTCTCGGCATGCACGCGTGAGGTGTACGGCAGCCCATCCCAGGCGCCGGGCTTGATCGTCTCCACCGCCGCGCGGGCGTCGAAATAATCCAGCGAGGTTCCGGGGAGCGGCTTGCGATAGGAATTGGGCATGGCGGGCTCGGGGCTGGCTCGAAAGGCACTGCGAGGCAGCAAGGCCGATGGGTCGGCCGCGCCGCAGTGCGGGAGTGACGCCGGGCGGCATCGAATGCGCGCGACGGGAAGCCCCCGATTTTAACGTCGATGCCGGGCCGCTGCCGCCGGTGTCAAAGGCGGCGTTGGGTCGGCGTTGCCTGCGCGCCGCCGCCGGGGCGCTATCCTGTGCCGCCCCGCTGCCACTGCCGCGCCACCTGCGCCGGCCATTCCCGCATGGATATCTTCAAGGTCTTCACCCTCGAGGCCGCCCACCGGCTGCCCAACGTCCCCGAGGGGCACAAGTGCGCGCGCCTGCACGGCCACTCCTTCCGGGTCGAACTGCATGTCTCGGGCGAACCCGGCGAGCACACCGGCTGGGTGATGGACTTCGCCGACATCAAGGCCGCCTTCAAACCCCTCTACGACCGGCTCGACCACCATTACCTCAACGACATCGAGGGGCTGGACAACCCGACCAGCGAGCGTCTGGCCGTGTGGATCTGGGACCACCTGAAGCCGGCCCTGCCGCAGCTGTCGGAGGTCGTCGTCCACGAGACCTGCACCTCCGGGTGCCGCTACCGGGGGGCCTGAGGGGCAGCGGGGACTACTGCCTGAACGCCACCCGGCCGCGTTGTTGCATTGCAACAAAACCTGCACTATGCTGCACCGCACAAACCGGCAGAACCGTCGGTGACCCTGAGCAGGAGACCGCCATGTACCCGCAGTTCAATGAGCAGTTCGCCACCGCGGCGCGTCAGTTCGCGGACACCGCCGCACAGATCAACCGCCTGACCCTCGAGAACGCCCAGGCCGTCCTCGGCCTGCAGCTGTCGGCCATCGAAGACCGCGCCGAAGCCACCTTCGCGTTCTGGAACGAGGCCGCCCAGGTCCGTGACCTCGACGGCATGAAGGCCATCGCCCCCAAGGGCGTGCAGATCGCCCGCGAGAACGTCGAGCGCGCCGTCAGCACCGGTCAGGAGGCCTTCGGCCGCACCCTGAAGACCAACGAAGCCATTGCCGACATCGCCAAGTCGCAGATTGAAGCGACCGCGAAGGCCACCCGCGAGAACGTCGAAGCCAACGTCGAGAAGGCCACCAAGGCCGCCGGCAAGGCCGCGAAGTAAGGCTCGCAGCACCGTCTCTCTCCCGGTCGGTTCCCGACCACACGAAACCCGGCAGCCTCGGCTGCCGGGTTTTTTGTTGGGCGGTGTTTCGTGACGGACTCCGGGGAGCCGCCCCCCGTCGTTGGACGGCCCGGTCAAGCCCGCTTGCATGGCCGGACGCCGGATGACGAAACGCGCGGCGGCGCGCCGAAAATTACCGGCAAGCGTGGTGCGTCCCCGCGCGGTGCGCTGCGCTTACCCGGGCTGCAAAAGAGAACGGCGCCGGTGTGACCCGGCGCCGTTCGATGTCGCGCACGGAAGGGGCGATCAGCCCGCGGCCTGTGCTTCCATCCGGTGCTGCTCGGCGGCCGCCTTCTGGTGGTTGCGGCCGATCAGCAGGTACACCACCGGCACCACGAACAGGGTGAACACGGTGCCGATGGACATGCCGCCCACGATCACCATGCCGATCTGGTTGCGCGCCTCCGCGCCCGCGCCCGAGGCGATGGCCAGCGGGAGCGAACCCAGCACCATCGCGCCGGTGGTCATCAGGATCGGGCGCAGGCGCAGCGCGGCGGCGTCGACCACGGCCTCGAACTTGCTCTTGCCCTGCTCCTGCAGCTGGTTGGCGAACTCCACGATCAGGATGCCGTGCTTGGCGATCAGGCCGATCAGCGTGACCATGCCGATCTGGCTGTAGATGTTCCAGCTGCCGTGCCCGCTGAGCTTGAGCAGCAGGAACGCGCCGAACGCCGCCAGCGGCACCGCCAGCAGGATCACGAACGGGTCGACCCAGCTTTCGAACTGCGCGGCCAGCACCAGGAAGATGAAGACCACCGCCAGCGCCAGGATCATGCCGAAATCGCTGGACGACTCGCGGAACTCGCGGCTCTGGCCCGACAGGTCGTACTGGGCGTCCGGGGCGACTTCCGCGAGCGCCCCTTCCATCCAGTCCAGCGCCTCGCCCATCGAGTAACCCGGCGCCAGGCCGGCGCTGATCGTGGCCGCGCGCAGCTTGTTGAAGTGGTTGAGCTCCTTGGCCGCGACCGTCTCCTCGGTCGTCACCAGGTTGGACAGCTGCACCATCTGGCCGTCGCCGCCGCGCACGAAGATGTTGGACAGGTCGCCCGGCGTGCGGCGGTCGGCATCCTCGACCTGCACCAGCACGTCGTACTGCTCCGAGCCGCGCTTGAAGCGGGTCACGTTGCGCCCGCCCAGCAGCGTTTCCAGCGTGCGGCCGACCGTGGCCACGTCGGTGCCGACGTCGGCCACCTTCTCGCGGTCCACTTCCAGCTTGAGCTGGGGCTTGTCGAGCTTGAGGTCCGAGTCCGGGTTGGTGAGCTGCGGGTTTTCGCGCATCTTGGTCATCAGCGCCTGCACGGTTTCGCCCAGCTCCTCCCAGGTGCCGGTGGACTGCACGACGAAATTGACTGGCTGGCCGAAGCCGTCCTGGCCCAACGGCGGCGGCAGCGTCGGGAACGCCATGATCCCGGGGATGCCCATGAACTGCGGGAACAGCTGGCCCTGGACGTCGGCCGTGGACACGTCGCGCTCCTCCCAGTCCTGCAGCATCACGAAGCCGATGGTGTTGGTGACCGCCGGGAAGCCGACGATCTGGAAGTACTGCTTGACCTGCGGGATGCCGGCGAACGCGGCCTCCATCTGCTTGGCATAGGTGTCGGTGTACTCGGGCGTCGCGCCCTCGGGCGCCATGCCGAAGCCGATGATGAAGCCCTGGTCCTCCTGCGGCGCCAGCTCGTTGGGCAGCGACGTCCACAGCGCACCCGCGCCGATCGCGATCACCAGGCCGACGGCCACCACCGCCCACTTCATCCGCAGCGCCAGTTCGATCAGGCGGCGGTAACCACGATCCATCGCGCCCAGCACCCGCTCGCCCGCCAGGTAGAAGCGGCCGTGCTTCGTCTCGTGCTTGAGCAGCTTGGACGACATCATCGGCGACAGGGTCAGGGCGGTGAAGCCCGACACGATCACCGCGCCCGCCAGCGTCATGGCGAACTCCACGAACAGCTTGCCGGTGCGGCCGGTGGAGAACGCCAGCGGCACGTAGACCGCGGCCAGCGTCAGGGTCATCGCGATGATCGCGAAACCGATTTCCTTGCTGCCCTTGAGCGCGGCCTGGAACGGCGGCATGCCCTCCTCGATGTGCCGGTAGATGTTCTCCAGCATCACGATGGCGTCATCCACCACCAGGCCGATCGCCAGCACCATCGCCAGCAGGGTCAGGGTGTTGATGGTGAAGCCGAAGGCGTACATCAGCGCGAACGCGCCGATCAGCGAGATCGGGATCGTCACCAGCGGGATCAGCGTCGCGCGCCAGCTGCGCAGGAACAGGAAGATCACCACGATGACGAGGATCACCGCCTCGGCGACGGTCTTGTAGACCTCGTCGATGGACTTCTCGATGAAGATGGTCGAGTCGAACGCGACCTCGATCTTCATGCCGTCCGGCAGGGTGCGCTGGATCTGCGGCAGCATCTCCTGCAGCGCGGCGGAGATGTCCAGCGGGTTGGCGACGGCCTGCTTGACCACCGCCAGCGGCACCGCGTTGACGCCGTTGAAACGGGCGCGGAAACGCTCCTCCTGCGAGCCCAGCTCGACCCGCGCGACGTCGCGCAGCCGCACCAGGGTGCCGTCGACGTTGCCCAGGATCACCGCGCCGAATTCCTCCGGCGTCTGCAGGTCGGTTTCCGACAGCACCGTGAACTCGCGTGCGTTGCCCTCCACGCGGCCCGCGGGGATCTCGACGTTCTGCGCGCGCAACGCCGCTTCCACGTCCGCCGGGGTCAGCCCGTAGCCCGCCAGCCGCTGCGGCTGCAGCCACACGCGCATCGCGTACGTGCTGGAGAACACCTGCGCCTGCGCCACGCCCGGAATGGTCTGGATGCGGTCCTTCACCAGGCGCTCGGCGGTGTCGGCAATCTCCACGCGCGAGTGGCGGTCGGACGAGAACGCCAGGTAGATGATCGGCTGCTGGTCGGCTTCCTGCTTCTGGATGATCGGCTCGTCGACTTCGTCGGGCAGGAACCCGCGCGCCTGGCCGACGCGGTCGCGCACGTCCGAGGCCGCGCCGTCGGGGTCGCGGTCCAACTGGAAGCGGATCGTCACCTGGCTGGACTGCTCGCGGCTGACGGACTGCATGTATTCGATGCCTTCCACGCCCGACAGCGCATCCTCGATGGGCTGCGTGACCTGCGACTCGATCACCTGCGCGCTGGCGCCCGGGTAGCTCGTGTTGACCGTCACCACCGGGGTGTCGACGTTGGGGATCTGCCGGACCGACAGGCGGTCGTAGGCGATCAGGCCGACGAGCAGCACCACCAGGTTGATGACGGTGGCGAAGACCGGGCGGCGGATGGAGATGTCGGACAGGACCATGGGGGGCCTCGTTTACGTGTCTGTTGCTCGAGTCCTTCTCCCACTGGGAAAAGGTGCCCGGAGGGCGGATGGGGCTCGGCGGAGCGGTGCGATCGAATGCCCCGAATCCGTCGTCAGCGTCGGAAGCTCACATTCCGTGATGTACGCGCACTGCTACGCCGAACCCTCACCCCGACCCGCTCCCGCCGGGAGCGGGTTTTACTGCGGGTCGGCGGACGCGTCGGCCGGCGCTTCAGCCGGGGCGGCCTCGGACGCCGCCGCCGGGGCAGCGCCCGCCGGCGCCTGCGCACCGGCGTCCTGCCCACCCTGGACGGCTGCCGCGGCACCGCCCGGCGGCACCGACACCACCGGCATGCCGTCCTGCATCATCGGCTTGGCCTGCCCCGCGGTGATCACCACGTCACCGGCCTTCAGCCCGTCCACGACCTGGAAGAACCCGGGCACGCGCGTGCCGGTCGTGATCGGCGTGCGCTTGGCCTTGCCGTCGACCACGGTGTAGACGTAACGCGTCTGGCCGTCCTGCATCAGCGCCTGCTCGGGGACCATCAGCGCGGTGCCGCCGTCGCCGGTCTGCAGCTGCAGGCGGGCGAACTGGCCTGGACGCAGGCGGCCGTCGGGGTTGGGGACGCGCGCGCGAAGTCGGGCACTGCGGCTGTTGGCGTCCACCACCGGGTCGATGGCGACCACCTCGCCGCCGAACGTGTCCTCGGGGAAGGCATCCACCGTCAGGCGGATCTTCTGACCCTGGCCCAGCTGCGACAGCGCGGTTTCGGGCACCGAGAAGTCGACCTCGATCGGATCCAGCCGCACCAGCGTGACCAGGTCCTGGCCGACATTGACGAACTCGCCGACGCTGACTTCGCGAAGACCGACCTGGCCGGAGAACGGCGCGGTGAGGGTCATCTTTTCCAGCGCGGCCTGCGCCGAGGCCACCCGCGCGCGGTCCACCGCGAGGGCGGCACGCGTGTTGTCGGCATCCGATCGCGCGATCAACTGGTCCTTGGCGAGCTCCTCGGCGCGCGCGTTGGCGCGGCGGCTGTTGTCGAGGTTGGCGGCGGCCTCGTTGTAGCTGGCGCGGGCCAGGCTGGCGTCGAGGCTGAAGAGCGGCTGCCCGGCGCGGACGGTACCGCCCTCGGTGAAGTGGATGCGCTTCACCCGCCCGGCGACTTCCGGCCGCACGATCACCGACTCGTCGGCCCGCAGGCTGCCCACCGTGTCCAGCCCGGACTGCAGCGGCCGCGGCTCGATCGTGACCGTCTCCACCGGCAGTTGCATGCCGCCCGGCGGCCCGCCGGCGGCGCCCTCGGCGCCCGCGGCTTCATCGCCGCCGCAGCCGGCCAGCCCGATCAGGGCAACCAGCAGGATTCCGGAAAACAGTGCAGTGCGGCGCATGCCGGGCCTCGTGGGGTCAATTCTGTACTCGTCAGTTTAGCGATGTCCCGGCGCGGTGTCCCCGTGCCGGAAGTCCGGGTCAGGGCACATGGCGCCGATCTGCATGGAACGGTGCGTTGCGTGTCCGGTCTCCGGGTGGCTTCACACCGGAAACGTCAGATGGCGCGCCAATGCGGCCGGCTCGGGCCGGGCACGATGGGGCATACAGCCCCAGCACGGTGCCGGCAGCCGCTGCTGGAGCAGGCCCAGCACCGCGTCATTCCGTTCCATGTCGGGGTCGACGGCATTGCCGATCCAGCCCACCAGGCGCAACCCGTCGGCTTCGATCGCGCGCGCGGTCAATCGTGCGTGGCTCTGGCAGCCCAGCCGCAGGCCCACCACCAGCACCACCGGCAGGTCCAGCGCACGTGCCAGGTCGGCCTGGTCCAAGGCCGCCGACAACGGTGCCGCCCACCCGCCGACACCCTCGACCACGACCCGGTCGGCCCGCGCGGCCAGCCGGCCGAACGCGTCGCGGATCGGGTCGAGCTCGACCTGCACGCCCGCATCGGCGGCGGCGATCTCGGGCGCGAGCGGTGCGGGCAGCGCGTACGGGTTGATGTCCGCGTACGGCACGCCCGGCTCGCCGGCCGCCTGCAGCAGCATCGCATCCTCGTTGCGCCATCCGTCGGGTGTTTGGATACACCCGCTGGCGACCGGCTTCATGCCGACCGCGCGCAGGCCGCGCGCGCGCATCGCGTGCAGCAGCGCGGCGCTGGCGACGGACTTGCCGATGCCGGTGTCGGTGCCGGTGACGAAGATGCCGTTGGACGCCTGACCGCGCACGCATCACCCCTGTAAAAACCCTGGAACCCGCCGATGGTACGGCAGCGCCGCTGCTACACTCGCGCCATGTTTGCCGCCACCCCCCTCACCGGCAACACGCCGGAGCAGTACGCCCAGCTGCTGGAGCAGGCCCGCGCGTTGATGCATGGCGAACGCGACCGCATCGCCAACGCCGCCAACCTGTCCGCCCTGCTCTACCACGGCCTGCCCGATCTCAACTGGGCGGGTTTCTATTTCTTCGACGGCACCGAGCTGGTGGTCGGCCCCTTCCAGGGCCTGCCGGCGTGCGTGCGCATTCCGCTCGACAAGGGCGTGTGCGGCGCGGCCGCCCGCGAGCGCGTCACCCAGCGCGTCGACGACGTGCACGCCTTTCCAGGCCATATCGCCTGCGACGCGGCGTCGCGTTCGGAGATCGTCGTGCCGCTGGTGCACGGCGGTGAACTGGTCGGCGTGCTGGATATCGACAGCCCGCGGCCAGCCCGGTTCGACGAGGACGACCAGCGCGGCATGGAGGCGATCGCCGCGGCATTCGTGGAGGCACTGCGATGAGCACCGAGAAGATGCGCAACATCGGCCCCAAGTCGGCGGCGTGGCTGCGCCAGGTCGGCCTGCGCACGCGCGAGGAGCTGGCCGAAGCCGGCACGGTCGAGGCGTTCATGCGCGTCAAGCGTGCGGGCTTCAAACCGACGCTCAACCTGCTCTATGCCATCGAGGGTGCCCTGCAGGACGTCCATTGGCAGGAGGTGCCCGACGCGCGACGGCAGGAACTGGTCAGCGCCGCCGGCGCGGCGATCGACCAACTGCCACCCCCACGCTACAAACCCG
>CBIHLN010000027.1:0-30993 GCA_966210725.1 uncultured Lysobacter sp.
CACCGCGACCCCGCCCTCCGGTGGCGCGCCCGAGGCGGCGGCGTTCGACCCCGCGCCGGTGCGCGACATCGCCTCGGCGACTCCGAGCCACTCGCGTGCCGCGGAGCCGCAGCCCAAGGAGTCGCTGATTGCCTCCGACCTGACCATCGAAGGCAAGATCGAAGGCACCGGCCACGTCCGTATCGCCGGCAAGTTCAACGGCGACGTCAATGTCCAGGGCAACCTGACCATCGAGACCGGCGCCAAGCTGACCGGCGGCGTGCGCGCCCACAAGGTCATCGTCGCCGGCGAGCTGGAAGGCAACATCGAGGCGGCACAGAAGGTCGAGCTGCTGGAATCGGGCGCGCTGACCGGCGACGTCAAGGCCGGCTCGCTGACCGTGGCCACCGGCGCGCGCATGCGCGGCCAGGTCGACTTCGGCTGGGGCGACAAGGCCTCCGGCAAGGGCGGCAGCAAGGCGGGCAACGACGACGCCGCATGAGTGCCACCCGCCCGGGAACCGCAGGTGCCACCCGCACCTGCCCGCACTGCAAGGCGACGATCCTGGAGAGTTCCAGCGTCTGCCCGCAGTGCCGCGGGCACCTGCGCTTCGACGCCGAGGCCAACACCGGCACCACGCTGAAATCGACGCCGCTGCAGGTGGAGGGGACCATCCCCGCCCCTGCGGACGGCGCCTGCGAATACACGATGGTGCTGGCGATCCGCGATGGCCGCGGTCGCGAGATCAACCGCCAGATCGTCGGCGTCGGTGCCATGCAGCCGGGCGAGGAACGCACCTTCAGCCTGGTGGTGGAAGCGACCGAGGTGCCGCTGCACCGGCGGCGCAAGCACTGAGGGCGGGCAGCCGCCGACCGGTTTCAATCGACGTCGCCTTCCCGTGGTCCCCAACGCACTGAGGGATCCGCTTCACGCCCTTGCACATGGGCGGCAGCGGATCCCTCAGTGCGTTGGGGATGGAGAAGTCCGGCCGTGCCGGCTCAGCCAGGCGAGCACCCGCCGCAACTGCCCGCCTGCCCGCACGCCGCGCCGGCCGGGCCGGGTGCCGTCGCGGGGGCCAGGCGCCGACCCAACCGCTGCAACCAGGCGGCCCGCTGCGGACGCACCAGCGCCAGTGCCAGCCGCATCCGCGCGCGGCGCACGGCCTGCGGGAACTGCCGGCGCACCACGTACGCGCCGGCGCCCATGACCGCCACCGCCACGATGACCTGCTGCGCGACGAGGCCGGCGTCGTCCATCAGCCCGCCCCCAGCGCCAAAGCGACGCGGTATGTCACGAACGCCGCCAGGTAGGCCAGCGCGAACAGGTAGCCGGTCGCGATGGCCACCTGCCGCCACGAGCCCGTCTCACGCTTGATGGTGGCGAGCGTGGAAATGCACTGCGGCGCGTAGATGAACCACACCAGCAGCGACAGCGCGGTGGCGAGCGACCAGGTGTCGGTGATGATCGGCGTCAGCGCCTCCGTTGCCGCCGACTCGTCGGCGGCCTGCAGCGCGTACACCGTCGCCAGCGACGACACCGCCACCTCGCGCGCGGCCATGCCGGGGATCAGCGCGATGCAGATCTGCCAGTTGAAGCCGATCGGCGCGAAGATCGCCGTCAGCGCATGGCCGATGCGGCCGGCGAAGCTGTAGTCGATGGCCGGGCCGGTCGCGCCCTCGGGCGCCCCGGGGAACGACAGCAGGAACCACAGCAGCACCGTCAGCGCCAGGATGATGCCGCCGACGCGGCGCAGGAAGATCCAGGCGCGCTCCCACAGGCCGATCAGCAGGTCGCGCGGGTGCGGCAGGCGGTAGGACGGCAGCTCGAGCATCAGGGCGTGCTCGCCCTTGTCGCGGCGCCACTTCTTCATGATCCACGACACCAGCAGCGCGCTGAGGATGCCGGCCGCGTACAGGGCGAACAGCACGAGGCCCTGCATGTTGAAGATGCCAACGGATTGCGCCGGGATGAACGCACCGATCAGCAGCGCGTACACCGGCAGGCGGGCCGAGCACGTCATCAGCGGCGCAACCATGATCGTCGCCAGCCGGTCGCGCGGGTCCTGGATCGAGCGCGTCGCCATGATGCCGGGGATCGCGCAGGCGAAACTCGACAGCAGCGGGATGAACGAGCGGCCCGACAGGCCCGCGCCGGCCATCATTCGGTCCAGCAGGAACGCGGCCCGCGGCAGGTAGCCCGATTCCTCCAGCGCCAGGATGAAGGCGAAGAGGATGACGATCTGCGGCAGGAAGATGATCACCCCGCCGAGGCCGGCGATGATGCCGTCGACCAGCAGGCTGTTGAGCGGCCCTTCCGGCAACGCGCCGCCGACGGCTTCGCCGAGCCACACGGTGCCGGCGTCGATCACGTCCATCACCGGCGTGGCCCAGGCGTACACCGCCTGGAAGATCAGGAACATCACCACCGCCAGCGAGACGAGACCCAGCACCGGGTGCAGCAGCCAGCGATCGAGCGTGTCGTCCACCTGCGCGGTGCGGCGGGGCATGTCGACCGCGAGCGACAGCAGGCGCCGGGTTTCGGCGTGCAGCGCGTCGCCCGCGGCGGACGCAGCCAGCCCAGCACGCGGGGGTTGCGGGTGCTGCACGGTGCGATCCAGCGCGCCGACCAGTTCGGCGGCGCCGTCGTGGCGGACGGCGACGGTCGGCACCACCGGCACGCCGAGTTCGGCCTCCAGCACGCCCAGGTCCACCGCGATGCCGCGGCGCTGCGCGGCGTCCATCATGTTGACCGCCAGCACCATCGGCCGGCCGACCTGGCGCGCGAGCTCACGCACCTCCAGCGCGAAGCGAAGGTGCAACCTCAGGTTGGTGGCATCCACCACGCACACCAGCACGTCGGGGGTGGGCTCGCCTGGGTAGAAGCCGCGGCAGACGTCGCGGGTCACCGCCTCGTCGAGGCTCGCCGCATCCAGGCTGTAGGCACCCGGCAGGTCCAGCAGCGCGTACTCGCGGCCCGACGGGGCGTGGAAACGCCCTTCCTTGCGCTCCACCGTCACACCCGCGTAGTTGGCCACCTTCTGGCGGCTGCCGGTGAGCTGGTTGAACAGCGCGGTCTTGCCGCAGTTCGGGCTGCCGACCAGGGCCAGCCTCAGCGCGGTGGCGGTGGCGGCGCTCATGCGGCCTCCGGCACGACGCGCACGCGCGCGGCTTCGGCGCGGCGCAACGCAAAACGGGTGTAACCGATCTGCACCAGCAAGGGCTCGGCCGAGAACGGCCCGGCCGCCATGACCTCCACCCGCTCGCCGCTGACGAAGCCCAGCTCGCGCAGGCGGCGGGCAATGGCGTCGTTGGGCATGAGGTCGTCGACGGCCTCCACCAGGGCGGCGGCCCGTCGCGGCAGTTCGGTGAGCTTCAAGACACGCACCCGATCAAATAGGAATTGTTCTCATTCTAGCATCGGGCGGGCGCCCGACCGGTGTGCCGGAAGCCACCGGCTATCATGCCTCCCCTGCCCTTCACGGCCGCTTCCATGACCCACCCGCTGCTGCACCTGCGCGAGGGCCCCGTTGCCCGCCTCCGCCTCAACCGCCCCGAGCTGCACAACGCCTTCGACGCCACGCTGATCGCCGCCCTGACCGGCGCGCTGTCAGGCCTGGCCGACGACGACGAGGTGCGCGTGGTGGTGCTGGAAGGGGAAGGCGCCTCGTTCTCCGCCGGCGCCGACCTCAACTGGATGCGCGGCATGGCCGCCGCCGGCGAGCAGGAGAACCGCGACGACGCACTGGCGCTCGCACGCCTCATGCGCACCCTGGACGAGCTGCCCAAGCCGACCATCGCCCGCGTGCATGGCGCCGCGTTCGGCGGCGGCGTCGGGCTGGTGGCCTGCTGCGACATCGCCATCGGCGCACGCGGCGCGAAGTTCGGCCTGACCGAGAGCAAGCTGGGCCTCCTGCCGGCGGTGATCTCGCCCTACGTCATCGACGCCATCGGCGCCCGCCAGGCGCGGCGCTGGTTTGCGACCGCCGAGATGTTCGATGCCGACGAGGCCGCCCGCATCGGCCTGCTCCACGAGGCGGTCGACACGGATGCGCTGGACGCCGCGATCCAGCGCCAGGTCGACCTGCTGCTCAAGGCCGGCCCGGTCGCCACCGCCCAGGCCAAGTCGCTGGTGCGCGACGTCGCCGCGCACACCGACCGCGACCGCCACGATCGCGACAACGCCGCCCTGATCGCCCGCCTGCGCGTCTCGCCGGAAGGACAGGAAGGGCTGTCGGCGTTCCTGGAAAAGCGCAAGCCCGCCTGGATCGACTGACACCTCCCGCCACCCAGAGTCCTCCCTCGAGCGGGAGGACGCAGACAGCCGGAAATCGAATGTTCAACAAGATCCTCATTGCCAACCGCGGCGAAATCGCCTGCCGGGTGATCCGCACCTGCCGGCGGCTCGGCATCCGCACCGTGGCCGTGTATTCGGAGGCCGACGCCGGTGCACAGCACGTGCGGCAGGCCGACGAGGCGTACCCGATCGGCGGACCGCAGCCGGCCGACAGCTACCTGCGCGGCGAGGCGATCATCGAAGTGGCGCTGCGCAGCGGTGCGCAGGCCATCCACCCGGGCTACGGGTTCCTCAGTGAAAACGCCGACTTCGCCGACGCCGTGGAGGCGGCGGGCCTGGTGTTCATCGGCCCGAAAGCCGCGTCGATGCGGAAGATGGGCAGCAAGGCCGGCGCCAAGGAGCTGATGCAGGCGGCCGGCGTGCCGGTCGTGCCGGGGTACACGGGCGAGGACCAGGACCCGGCGCACCTGCAGGCCGAAGCCGACGCCATCGGCTACCCGCTGATGATCAAGGCCGCCCACGGCGGCGGCGGCAAGGGCATGCGCATCGTGCGCGAGTCCGGCGAGTTCATGGCGGCGCTGGAAAGCTGCCAGCGCGAGGCGAAGAACGCGTTCGGCCGCGACCGCGTGCTGCTGGAGCGCTATGTCGAGCGCCCGCGCCACATCGAGATCCAGGTGTTCGGCGACAGCCACGGCCACGTCATCCATCTCAACGAGCGCGAGTGCTCCGCGCAGCGCCGCTACCAGAAGGTGCTGGAAGAGGCGCCCTCGCCGTTCCTGACGGCCGAGTTGCGCAGCGCGATGGGCGAGGCCGCCGTGCTGGCGGCGCGCGCGATCGATTACGTCAACGCCGGCACCGTCGAGTTCATCGTCGGCCAGGACGGCCGCTTCTACTTCATGGAGATCAACACGCGCCTGCAGGTCGAGCACCCGGTGACCGAATGCGTCACTGGCCTGGACCTGGTCGAACTGCAGTTGCGCGTCGCCGCGGGCGAGCCCCTGCCGCTGGGGCAGGACGACGTTCGCCAGCAGGGGCATGCGATCGAAGTGCGGCTGTATGCCGAGGATCCGGAGGCCGGGTTCCTGCCCGGTTCGGGCCGGTTGGAGCGGCTGCGCCTGCCCGCCAACGGCGACGGCATCCGCGTGGACTCCGGCGTGGTCGAAGGCGACACCGTCACGATCTTCTACGACCCGATGATCGCCAAGCTGATCGTCCACGCCGCCGACCGGCCCGGGGCGCTCGCCCGCCTGCGCGATGCGCTGGCGCAGTGCGAGATCGACGGGCCGAAATCGAACATCGGCTTCCTGGAAGCGCTCGCCCGCCACCCGACCGTGGTCGAGGGCACGATCGACACCGGCTACCTCGACCGCCATCTGGACGAGTTCCTGCACGACGCCGAGCCCGACCCGGAACTGGTTGCCGCCAGCGCGGTCGCCCGGTTGCTCGTGCAGGAACGCGAGAGCCGCGACAACGCCTCGCTTTCGAGCGACCCCGGCTCGCCATGGGCCACCGCCGATGGCTGGCGGCTGGGCCACGCGGGGCACCGCAGCCTGGCCTTCGGGCATCGCGACGCCCGGATCGAACTGGACGCGCATGGCAGCGGCGGCGACTACCGGATCGAGGCCGGCGACACCACGCATGTCGTCGAAGGCGCGCGCCTGGAGGGCGACACCCTCAGCCTGCGGATCGACGGCACCGGCCGCCGCTTCCGGGTGCTGGAGCACGGCCGGGTGTTCAGCCTGCACGATGGCGAGCGCCGGCTGCGGCTGGTACCGCAGGCAATGTATCGTCACGAAGGCGATGCGGCCGCCGCCGGCGCCGACCGCGTCACCGCGCCGATGCCCGGCCGCGTCGTGGTGTCCCGCGCCGCCAGCGGCGACACCGTGCAGGCCGGCCAGGAGGTCATGGTGATCGAAGCCATGAAAATGGAGCTCAGCCTGAAGGCGCCGCGCGATGGCACCGTCGCCGAGGTGCGGGCGAAGGCCGGCGACTTCGTCGAAGCCGATGCGGTGCTGGTGGTGCTGGAGGAGGCATGAGCGCCCTGCCCGCCCGCGTGCGCATCGTCGAAGTCGGCCCCCGCGACGGCCTGCAGAACGAGAAGGCGCTGGTCGCCACCGCCGACAAGATCGAACTCATCGACCGGCTGTCGGCGACGGGCCTGCAGTCGATCGAGGCGACCAGCTTCGTCAGTCCCAAATGGGTGCCGCAGCTGGCCGACGCCGCCGAGGTCTTCGGCGGCATCACGCGCCGCCCGGGCGTGCACTACCCCGTGCTGGTGCCCAACCTGCAGGGCTATGAACGCGCGCGCGCCGTCGGCGTGGAGGAGGTCGCGGTGTTCACCGCGGCGTCCGAGGCGTTCAACCGTAAGAACATCAATGCGGGCATCGACGAGTCGCTGGCCCGCTTCGCGCCGGTCATCGAGCGCGCCCGCGCCGATGGCGTGGCGGTGCGCGGTTACGTGTCGACCGTGCTGGGCTGCCCCTACCAGGGCGAGGTGCCGGTGGCCGACGTGGTCCGCGTTGCACGTGAACTGCACTTGATGGGCTGCTACGAAATCTCATTGGGGGACACCATCGGCGTGGGCACCCCGGCCAGGGCGCGGGCGATGCTGCGGGCCGTGGCCGAGGCCGTCCCGATGCCGGCGCTGGCCATCCACTTCCACGACACCTACGGCCAGGCACTGGCCAACATCCTGGCGTGCCTGGAGGAAGGCGTGTCGGTGGTCGATTCGGCCGTGTCCGGCGCCGGCGGTTGTCCGTACGCCAAGGGCGCCAGCGGCAACGTCGCCAGCGAGGACGTGGTCTACATGCTGCACGGCCTCGGCATCGAGACCGGCGTCGACCTGCCGGCCCTGGCCGAAACCGGCCGTTGGCTGGCATCGAGGCTGGGGCGCGAGACCGGCAGCAAGGTCGGCCGGGCGCTCGCGGTGTCATGACCGTCAAGCCGCCCGCGCCCGGCCTGCCCCGCCCGCCCGAAGCGGCGGACGCGGCCGCGACGCTGGCGGCGCTCGAGGCGGCCTGCCAGGCCCCCGACCTTCCCCATGCCACGCGCGCGCTGCTCCAGCAGGCATGCGACGCGCTGCGCGCGGCCGCGCTGGATGCCCAGACCGCCCGGCTGCGGTACCACGCGCTGTTCGACGCCGTGCCCGACCCCGTCAGCATCCTCGACGAGACCGGCACCGTGCTCGACCTCAACAAGGCCGGCCTGACCGCCTACCGGCGACCGCGCGAGGAGATCGTCGGCCAGCCGATCCACGTGCTCAACCCGGAGTTGCCGCACGACCACCTCAACCCGGTGTGGGAAAAGCTCAACCGCGGGCAGACCTACGTCATCGAGGTCACCAACATGCGCGGCGACGGCAGCCGCTTCCCGGTGGAGGTGCACTCGGCCGGGTTCGTGCACGACGGCCGCAACTGCATCGTCGCCGTCGCCCGCGACCTCAGCGGCCGTCGCGACGCCGAATGGCGCTACCGCGAACTGATGGAGACCATCGACCGCGCCATCCTGGTCCAGGACAGCAGTGGACGCGTGCTGCACGCCAACATCGCCGCGATGCGGCTGTTCGGCATCGGCGAAGGCCAGCGCATCAACGACGAGCTGCGCTCCGGGCGCTGGATGGTCATCGACGAACACGGCCGCGACCTGCCCAACGAGCAACTGCCGCAGCACCGGGCGCTGCGCTGGGGCCGCAACGTCGAGGCCACGCTCGGGTATTTCGACCGCCAGCGCCAGCAACTGGCGTGGCTGTCGGTCACGGCGGTCCCGCAGTTCCCGGCCGGCGCCAAGCGGCCGCAGCAGGTGCTGACGCTGTTTTCGGACGTGACCGCGCTCAAGCGCGACAGCGCCCTGTTCGACCGCGCGCAGTCGCTGGCGCACATCGGCGGCTGGGAATGGGAGACCGCGCGCGACCACCTCTACCTCACCGACGAGGCACAGCGGATCCTGGGCTGCTACCCCGCGCCCGACTCCATCGAAGGCCTGCTGGGCTGCTTCCGCCCCGGCGACCGGCAAGGGGTGCGCGACGCGCTCGACCGCACCATGGCCACCGGTTGCGCGCTCAACCTCGACATCCAGGGCATGCGCGGCAGCGGCCAGCCGTTCTGGGTGCGGCTGATCGGCGAGATCGAAGCCGGCGACCTGCTGACCTCGCGCCTGACCGGCACGCTGCAGGACATCACCGAACGCAAGCAGTCCGAGGAAACCCTGCGGGTGCAGGCGCGCACCGATCCGCTCACCGGCCTGCTCAACCGCGATGCCGCGCTGTACGAGCTCGACGCCCGTCTCGCCGACGCCCAGCAGCTCGACCTGTCGGTGCTCTACATCGACCTGGACCGCTTCAAGGTGGTCAACGACGTGCTGGGCCACGCGGCGGGCGACCGGCTGCTGGCATCGGCGGCACGGCGCATCCAGGCCGCGGTCGGCACCGAGGCGTTGATCGCGCGCTTCGGTGGCGACGAGTTCCTGGTGATCTGCACCACGGGCGATGACGCCGACCGGCCGGAACGGCTGGCCGAGGCGATCCTGCGCGAGTTCGGCGCCAGCTTCCGGCTGGACGGCGAGGAGTTCAGCATCACCGCCAGCATCGGCATTGCCCGTGCACCGTCCGACGGCGTCAGTTCGCAGCACCTGATCCAGTCGGCCGATGTCGCGATGTACAGCAGCAAGCGCCGCGGCCGCAATGCATGGCAGGGCTTCACCAGCGAACTGGCCGAGCAGCAGTTGCACCGCCTGCAGCTGGAGACGCACCTGCGGCGTGCGGTGCAGAACGAGGAGTTCCACCTCGTCTACCAGCCGCAGGTGGAGCTGGCGACGGGCAAGCTGGTCGCCGCCGAGGCCCTGATCCGGTGGCGCAACGCCTCGCTGGGCGAGATGCGGCCGGACCATTTCATCGACCATGCCGAATCCACCGGCGACATCGTCGGCATCGGCACGTGGGTGATGGCGCAGGCGTGCATGCAGCTGCGTCGCTGGCAGGAACACGGCGTGCCCATCGAGCGCGTCGCCGTCAACGTGTCCTACCGCCAGTTCCTGGGCGAGGACCTGGCCCGCAACGTACGCCAGGCGCTGGCCGAATCGGGCCTGCCGGGCACCGCGCTGGAGCTGGAGTTCACCGAGCGGGTGCTCATCGAGGACGAGCCCGACACGCTGCGCACCTTTGCCGAGCTGCGCGAACTGGGCGTGATGCTGACCATCGACGATTTTGGCGAGGGCTACAGCGCGCTCAACTACCTGCGGCGTCTGCCGATCCACGGCCTGAAGCTCAGCCAGCTGTTCGTGCAGGGCGTGCCGGGCAACCAGTCGGACGTGGCGGTGTGCCAGGCGGTGACCGGCATCGCCGACAGCCTCGGCCTGGGTGTCGTCGCCGAGGGCGTGGAAACCGAAGCCCAGCGCGCGTTCCTGCTCAAGCTGGGGGTGGATACCGGCCAGGGCTTCCTGTTCGCGGCCGGGCTGTTGCCGGGCGAGTTGCAGAAGCGGTTCCTGGCACGCCGCGCCGCTGCCGCGCACGGGTGACGCCCTTTGCAGGAGCGACGTGGGTCGCAACCGAGGGCACGGCACGCGACATCGCGACTTTGCAGGAGCGGCTTCAGCCGCGATCGTGAATCGGCGCAAGCGATCGGTCTGGTGATCGCGGCTGAAGCCGCTCCTACGAGAGCCTTCCGCCACGCGCCCCCGGTTGCCACGCTAAAATCGCGCCTTTCCGTCCGCAGGATTCCCCATGCAGCTTTCCGATACCCGCGCGATCGTCACCGGTGGCGTGTCCGGCCTGGGCCTGGCCGTCGCCCAGCACCTGGTGGCCCAGGGCGGCAAGGTCGCCCTGTTCGACGTCAACGACGAGAAGGGCGCCGCCGCGGTCGCAGCGCTGGGCGACGCCAACGCCCGCTACTTCAAAACCGACGTCACCGACGAAGCCGGCGTGGCGGCCAATGTCGCGGCCGCGAAGGACGTCCTCGGCGGCCTCAATGCCGCGATCAACTGCGCCGGCATCCTCGGCGCGGGTCGCGTGCTGGGCCGCGAGGGCTCGATGAAGCTCGGCCAGTTCCAGACCACCGTCATGGTCAACCTGGTGGGCAGCTTCAACGTCGCCAAGGCGGCGGCCGAGGTGATGCAGCACAACGAGGCGGGCGAGGACGGCGAGCGCGGCGTCATCGTCAACACCGCCTCGGTGGCGGCCTACGAAGGCCAGATCGGCCAGGCCGCCTACTCGGCCAGCAAGGGCGGCGTTGTCGGGATGACGCTGCCGATGGCGCGCGAGCTGTCGCGCTTCGGCATCCGCGTCATGACCGTCGCACCGGGCATCTTCTGGACGCCGATGGTCGACGGCATGCCCGATGACGTGCAGAAGTCGCTGTCGGCCTCGATCCCGTTCCCATCGCGCCTGGGCCGACCGGATGAGTTCGCCGACCTGGTCGCCTACATCCTGGGCAACCGTTACCTCAACGGCGAGACCATCCGCCTGGATGGCGCCACGAGGCTCGCGCCGAAGTAAGCCGTCGTGCGGCCTGTGTAGGAGCGGCTTCGGCCGCGATTGCCAGCCGGACCGCCTTCGCCGATTCCCGTTCGCGGCTGAAACCGCTCCTACACCATCGAAGAACTACCGGACACCGCATGAAAGCCTACGACGTCAAGAAAGGAAACGTGGTCGAACACAACGGCACCGTGTACCAGGTGCGCGATATCGAGCGCAGCTCGCCGCAGGGCCGTGGCGGCAACGTCAAGTACCGCTTCACCATGTACTCGGTGCCGGGCGGGCAGAAGTACGACCTGAGCGTCGGCGGCGACGACGAGCTCAAGGAAGTCGAACTCAGCCGCCGCCAGGCGACGTTCTCCTACAAGGACGGCGAGGCGTTCGTCTTCCTGGACGACGAGGACTACACGCCGTACACGCTGGATGCCGACGCACTGGGCGACAACGCCGGCTACATCATTCCGGACCTGTCGGGCTGCTACGTGCAGATCATCGACGACCAGCCGGTGGCGCTGCAGCTGCCGCAGAGCGTCGCCATCGAGGTGGTCGAGACCCCACCGGAGCTCAAGGGCGGCACCGCCACCAAGCGGCCCAAGCCGGCACGCCTGTCCACCGGACTCGAGATCATGGTTCCGGAGTACATCGGCACCGGCGAACGGGTGCTGGTAAACACCACCACGGGCGAGTTCGCCGGCCGGGCGGACTGACCCGTCCGCACCGCTGTGGCCGCCACTGCGCGCGGCCGTAGCGACGCATTCACGGCGCGGCGCACACACTGCGGGTCCGCTCCCGCACGCCGCCACCGGATGGATGCCTACAAGCTGTTGCTGGCCCTGGTCGGGCTGGCCCTGATCGGCGCCACCTGGCTGCCGCACCTGCTCAAGCGCCACCCCATCACCTTCCCGATCGCGTACGTGCTGATCGGGCTGGTGCTGTACGCGCTTCCGGTGCAGGTGCCGCGTCCGGACCCCTTCCGCTATGCCGAGCTCGCCGAGCAGCTGACCGAGCTGGTGGTGATCGTGGCCCTGGCCGGCGCCGGGCTGCGGCTCGACACGCCGTTCGGCTGGCGGGCATGGTCGTCGACCTGGCGCCTGCTGCTGCTGACCATGCCGCTGTGCATCCTCGCGGCCACGTGGCTGGGCCAGCACCTGCTGGGGCTGGGACTGGCTTCGGCCGTGCTGCTGGGCGCGGTGCTCGCCCCGACGGACCCGGTCCTGGCGTCGGACGTGCAGGTCGCCGGGCCTGGCGAAGGCGACGAAGACCCCGTCCGGTTCACCCTGACGTCGGAGGCCGGGCTCAACGACGGGCTGGCCTTCCCGTTCGTCTGGCTGGCGGTCGCCATTGCGCTGGCCGTGGGCGGCGACGCCGAGCCGGGCTGGTTCGCCCGCTGGGTCTGGCTGGACGTGCTATGGCGAATCAGTGCCGGTGCGCTGGTCGGTTGGGGGCTGGGATACGGCCTGATGCACCTGATCTTCCGGAGCGCGCAGGGGGCCGAAATGGCACGCAGCAGCGACGGCCTGGCCGCACTGGCAATCACGCTGTTCGTCTACGGCGTGACCGAACTGCTGCACGGCTACGGCTTCCTCGCCGTGTTCGTCGCGGCGCTGGTGATCCGGCACTACGAGCGCACCCACGAGTACCACGGCGTGCTCAACCAGTTCGCCGACCAGGTCGAGCGCCTGCTGACCGCCCTGCTGCTGATCGTACTGGGCGGCACGTTGACCATCGGCATCCTCGACCCGCTGCAGCCCGTGGACTGGCTTTTCGCCGTCGGGTTCGTGCTGCTGGTGCGTCCTCTGGCGGGCTGGCTGTCGCTCTCGCGCAGCCGCCTGAGCGGACGCGAGCGCTCGGTGGTGGCGGTCTTCGGCATCCGCGGCATCGGTTCGTTCTATTACCTGATGTTCGCCTTCAACCATGCCGAGTTCGCCGAGCGCGAACGCCTGTGGGCGATCGTCACGCTGGTGGTGCTGATGTCGATCCTGCTGCATGGCCTGAGCGCGGCGCGCGTGATGCGCCACATGGACGCGTGGCGCAAACGCCGCCGAGGGCGTGTCAGCGCGGACACCCCGCCCGCCACTTGAGCGCCATGCGCCGCAGCGATGCGTCGCTGGCGGGATCGGCCAGCAACGTCTCGATATCGACCCACGCCAGCGCCAGCGATTCGTCGCTCACCGTGTAGCGCTCGTCGTCACCGGCGCGCACCACGTAGCGCGCGTCGTAGTGCCAGTGGCCCGGCACCTCGCCGCGCTCCGGGATCCAGTGCCGGTCCAGGTCGAACAGCTCCGGCTCGACCGTCAGGTCGGGCAGCCCCGACTCCTCCTGCGCTTCGCGCAGCGCGACCTGTGCCAGGTCGCGATCACCGTCCGCGTGGCCACCCAGCTGCAGCCAGCGCTGCAACTTGCGGTGATGGGTCATCAACACGCGGTGCCCGCACCGCGACACCAGCCAGGCCGAGGCGGTGAAGTGGCCGGCCAGCCGGCCGCGCACGAACGGGTCCGCGTCATCGTCGAGCAACGCGCCGAACTGCGTGGCGGTCGCCGCCTCGTGGGGCCAGCGCTCGGCGTAGCGGCGCAGCTCCGCATGCAGGGCATCAAGGTCGGCGGCGTCGGAAATGTGCATGTGCAGCAATGCGGGTGCGAACGGAAGCGGGGTGCGATTGTGCACTGCCCGCGCCCGCCACGGCGCGTCTTGCCGCTGCTTTCACGGCTGGGGTAAGGTGGCCCGCCGCTCGTGGGCCCGCGCTCTCGCGCCACCGCCCATGCGTCTGCGTCGCACCTTCGCCGACACATCTATTTTTGGGGATCCGGATGTTCAAGAACCTGTTCATCACCAAGCCGGTCGAGCCGGCGGGCCACGTCGACGCGGGCGAACCCTTCGAGGGCAGCCTGGAGGGCGAGGCCACGCTCAAGCGCACCCTGACCGGCACCCAGCTGATGATGCTGGGCGTGGGCGCGGTGATCGGTGCAGGCATCTTCGTACTGACCGGACAGGCGGCCGCCGAGCACGCCGGCCCCGCGATCATGCTCAGCTTCGTCCTGGCCGGCATCGCGTGCGCCTTCGCCGGCCTGTGCTACGCCGAGTTCTCCGCGATGATGCCGGTCTCGGGCAGCGCCTACTCCTACTCGTACGCGACACTGGGCGAGTTCGTCGCCTGGTTCATCGGCTGGTGCCTGGTGCTGGAGTACCTGTTCGCCGCCTCCACGGTCGCGGTGGGCTGGTCGGGCTACCTCAACAGTTTCCTGGGCACGCTCGGGATGCCCATCCCCGACCTGTTCGCGACGGCGCCGCTGACGTTCTCCGAAGGCGAGTTCACGCGCACCGGTGCCATCCTGAACCTGCCGGCGGTGTTCATCGTCGCGCTGGTCACCGGCATCGGCTACGTGGGCATCACCCAGTCGGCGATGGCCAATGCCATTGTCGTGGCGATCAAGATCACGGTGATCCTGCTGTTCATCGGCTTCGGCATCGCCTACATCGACCCGGCGAACTGGGTGCCCTTCATCCCGGAGAACGAAGGCCCCGGCCGCTTCGGCATGGACGGCGTGATGCGCGCGGCGGCCATCGTGTTCTTCGCCTACATCGGTTTCGATGCCGTCTCGACCGCCGCCGGCGAGGCCAAGAACCCGCAGCGCGACATGCCCATCGGCATCCTCGGTTCGCTGGTGATCTGCACCATCATCTACATCGCCATGTGTGCCGTGCTGACCGGCATGCTGCCCTACAGCCAGCTGGGCACGCCCAAGCCTGTCGCAACGGCGCTGGAGGCCTACCCGAGCCTGCTGTGGCTGAAGACGCTGGTGGAGATCGCCGCCATCGCCGGCCTGTCGTCGGTCATCCTGGTGATGCTGATGGCGCAGCCGCGCATCTTCTACTCGATGTCCCGCGACGGCCTGCTGCCGAAGATGTTCGGCAAGGTGCATCCCAAGTACCACACGCCCTACATCGGCACGATCATCGTCGGCGTCATCGCCGCGACGCTGGCCGGCTTCCTGCCGATCGGCCTTCTGGGCGAGATGGTGTCGATGGGCACGCTGCTGGCCTTTGCGACGGTGTGCGCCGGCGTGCTGATCCTGCGCTACACCAAGCCGGGCCTGCACCGTCCGTTCCGGGTACCGCTGGCCATCGTCATCTGCCCGCTGGGCGTGGTCTCCTGCCTGTACCTGTTCGCGCAGCCGTTCATGGACTACTGGTTCCTGTTCCTGGGCTGGACGGCCATCGGCATGCTGATCTACTTCGGCTACGGCTACCGCCACAGCAAGCTGCGCCAGCGTCGCTGAGGCCGCGTCGATGACCGTCCGCAAGATCGGGCCGGTGTTGGCCACCTTCGTGGTGGCCAACAACATGATCGGCTCCGGGTTCTTCCTGTTGCCCGCCACGCTGGCCACGGCCGGCGCCGTCACGGTGTTCAGCTGGATCGTCGGCACCGCACTGGCACTGGTGCTGGGCGGCGCGTTCGCGCGGCTGGCCCGCGAGTACCCGGACCTGCAGTCGGCCGACGACTATGTCCGCCCCTCGCTCGGCCGTGATGCCAGCTTCCTCGCGACCTCGCTGTACTGGGCGTCGTCGTGGATCGGCAACAACGCGATCGCGGTGGCGGCGTTCGGCTACCTGGTCATGCTGCTGCCGCTGGACGGCAGCAACCCGATGGTGCAGGTCGGCGGGCAGATCGCGCTGATCTGGCTGATGTTCGCCGTCAACCTCATGGGGCCCAAGCCGGTCGCGAAGTTCCAGTCGCTGTGCGTGGTGTTCGGCCTGGCGCCGGTGGCCGTGGTGCTGCTGTTCGGCTGGGGGCACTTCGACCGCGGCATCTACGACGCGGCCTGGAACGTCTCCGGTCAGTCCGACGCAGGCGTGGTATTCGGCTCGCTGGGCGCGATCTTCTGGGCGTTCGTGGGCCTGGAGACCGGCGCGATGATCGCCGGCCTGGTGCGCGACCCGGACCGCGACGTACCGATCGCGACGGTCGGCGGCATCCTCATCGCCGGTGTCGTCTACATCGTCTCGTCCGTGCTGGTGATGGGCATCGTCCCGGCGCAGCAGCTGGCCGAGTCCAGCGCACCGTTCGCGCTGGTCGCCGCCGAGATCTTCGGGCCGTGGGCCGCACTGGCCATTGCCGCGGCCGCAGCCCTGAAAGCCACCGGCACGCTGGGCGGCTGGATGCTGGTGACCGGCGAGACCGGTGCCCGCGCCGCGCAGCACGGCTACCTGCCGGGCGTGTTCGGCCGGCTCAACGCACGCGGCTCCGCCGCCTGGGGCCTGCTGATCATTGCCTCGGCGATGAGCGTCATCGCCTTCCTCACGCTCTCGCCGAACGTGTCCGAGCAGTTCGGGCTGATCATCGGGGTGGTGGTGAACCTGGTCGTGCTGGCGTACGCCGCGGCCGGCCTCAGCCTGGTTGTCGGCACGAAGCAGCGCCGCCCGGTGATGCGAGACCGCCTGCTCGGCATCGGCGCGCTGGTCGCCTGCGGCCTGCTGCTGGCCTCCACCACCCTGACCATGCTGTTGGGGGCCGGGGTCGCCATGGCCATTGCCTGGGGCCTGTTCCGCATCTTCGGCCGACGCCAGGTGCCGACCGCGGCCTGAAACGGGCGCGGCGCTTAGACCCGGAAACGGCGCGGATCTCCGCGCCGTTTTCTTTTGCACCCCGCCCGGGGCCGCGGCGATCCAGTGACGCGAGGCCGGCACGGGTGTTCTAAACTCGCGGCATGAACGCCCCCCTCCCCTACGACCAGCAGCGGCTGGTCCACTGCGCCGGCGAAATCATCGTCAACGTGCGCGAGCTGGCCGAGCGCGGCTGGACGCCGGCCACCAGCAGCAACTTCTCGCGACGGATGGACGACGCGCATGTCGCCATCACCGTCTCCGGCCGGGACAAGGGCCGGCTGACGGAAGGCGACATCATGGTCGTCGACCTGGACGGCCAGCCCGTGGCCACCGACCAGAAGTCGTCGGCGGAAACGCTGCTGCACACGCAGCTGTACAAGCGCTTCCCGGAGATCGGCTGCGTGCTGCATACGCATTCGCAGACGCAGACCGTGGCCTCGCGCCTGTACGCCGGCGCCGGCCACGTGCACCTGGAAGGCTACGAACTGTTGAAGGCCTTTGCCGGCAACACCACCCATGAAACCGAGGTCGAGCTGCCGGTCCTGCCCAACAGCCAGGACATGCACACGCTGGCCGCGCAGGTGGACGCCCTGCTCGACCGCCAGTGCATGTGGGGCTACCTGATCGACGGCCACGGCCTGTACGCCTGGGGCCGCGACATGGCCGAGGCCCGCCGGCACCTGGAAGCGTTCGAATTCCTGCTCGGCTGCGAACTGCAGCTGCTGGCCCTGCAACCCCGGAGTCATCGATGAGCCGCCTGCGCATCTTCCACGAGAACCGCCACGACGCCCCGGAGCTGTCCACGACCGACCACGCCGAGATGGCGCGCGAGCTGGCGCGGATCGGGGTCGGGTTCGAGCAATGGGAGGCCGCCAAGCCCGTCCAGCCCGGCGACACGCCCGAGGCGATCATGGAGGCCTACCGGTCGGACATCGATCGCCTCGTGGCCGAGCGCGGATTCAAGACGGTCGACGTGGTCAGCATCGCACCGGACAACCCCAACCGGGAGGAGATGCGCCGCAAGTTCCTCGACGAGCACTTCCACAAGGAGGACGAGGTCCGGTTCTTCGTGGCGGGCTCGGGTCTGTTCACTCTGCATGTCGGCGACAGGGTCTACGAGATCACCTGCGAGCAGGGCGACCTGATCGCGGTGCCGGACGGCACCACGCACTGGTTCGACATGGGCCCGGAGCCCAGCTTCGTCGCCATCCGATTCTTTACCGAGCCCGATGGCTGGGTCGGCCACTTCACCGGCACCGACATCGCCCAACGCTTCCCGCGCTACGAGAAGGGCCAGGCGCGCTGACGCGCGTTCTGCAGGAGCGGCTTCAGCCGCGATTCGCGACCTCCGGGTCGTGCTCCTCCATCCTGACATTCCATCGCGGCTAAGCCGCTCCTACGCGACCGGATCCATGCCCAAGGCCATCCTGACCGACATCGAAGGCACCACCAGCAGCATCTCGTTCGTCAAGGACGTGCTGTTCCCCTACGCCCGCCGCGCCCTGCCCGGCTTCGTCGCCCGTCGCGGCCGCGAGCCCGCCGTGCGCAAGTGGCTGGACGTGGTGGCCAGCGAAAACGGTGGCATGTGCGACGACGCGATGGTCGTGGAAGTCCTGCAGGGCTGGATCGACGAGGACCGCAAGCACACCGCGCTCAAGGCCTTGCAGGGCATGGTGTGGGCGGACGGCTACACGGGCGCGGATTTCACCGCGCACCTCTACCCCGACGCCGCCGAGGCCCTGCCGGCCTGGCACGCCGCCGGCCTGCCGCTGTACGTCTATTCGTCCGGCAGCGTTCCCGCCCAGCGGCTGTTCTTTGGCCACAGCGATGCCGGCGACCTGACCGGGCTGTTCTCGGGCTGGTTCGACACCGAAGTCGGCGGCAAGCGGGAGGCCGACAGCTACCGCCGCATCGTCGACTCGATCGGCGTGCTCCCCGGCGACGTGCTGTTCCTGTCGGACGTGGTGGAGGAACTCGACGCCGCGCGCGAAGCGGGTCTGGCAACCGTGCTCGTCGACCGGCGCGAGGACTACCCCGAGCCGCGCCTCGGCGATGCCGCGCACGGCCACCGGCGCGTTGAATCGTTCGCGGAAATCGGGTTGGACTGACCTGATGCGCATGGCCAGGCCGTGCAGGCCAAGGTACTCAGCGGACAATCTCGTCCAGCCGGTACGACGTTGCCGCCCGCTGCTCGCCCTGCCACCGGTCGAATGACCTGACCTCCACGCGATGTGGGCCGGCATCCAGGTCCGTCGGCAGCGCGCCTCGCCACAGATGCGTCGATGGCTTGGCTTCCGGTGAGCGGTCGAACCCGCGCAACACGTCGCTGGCGTCGTCGCGCGCGTTCTCGGCCAGCAGCGCGGGGTCGGGCTGTTCGACGCGGCGCATCGGCTGCCACGGGCCACCGTCGACCCGGTACTCCACCCGGGTGCCGGCATCGCCCATGTAGACATTGGCGTACACGCCCCAGGCCGGATAGGCACCGCGGCGCAACACGCGCGGCGCATGCAGGTGCATGGCCTGTGTGCGCGAGGGATCGCCTGCTTCGAGACGGGCCGGATGCCAGGCCAGCGTGTACGCGCCCCCTGCCGTAACGCGCAGGCGTGCATGGCCGTTGGGCGTACCGTCGGCCATGGTCGCCTCGGGCACACCCGCCTCGTCCGGCGCGCCGGACCAGAACGCGCCGCAGGTGGTGCCGACGTTGTACTCGTGCAGCGGCGCCGTACCCGGCCAGCCGGCGTCCTCGCCGTGCCAGACGTGCTGTTGCACGTGGCTGTGTGCGCTCAGCACCAGCACGTTCGGAAACGGTGCGAGCAACCCGAACAGGCGCTCGCGGTCGGCGGCACGGAACGTTTCGCGGCCGCCGGTATCGAACAGCGGGATATGCAACGCCAGCACCAGCAACCGGTCGCGTGGGACGGTGGGCAGGTAGGCACCCAGGAAGTCGAACTGCTCGCCGCGCAATCCGCCGATGTAGCCCGGCCGCGCGCCCGGCCGGTGGATCACGTCGTCCAGCACGATGAAGGTCGCTTCCGGCTCCTCCCACGCGAACGTGTCCGGCCCGAAGTGATGACGGAACGTGGCCAGCGACGCCGCATCGCTGCCTGCCGCCAGGTCGAGGTCGTGGTTGCCGGGCGCGTGAAGCCAGGGCACGCCCATCCGGGTGGTGGCGGCGATGACGTCTGGGAACAGCGACAGTTCGTCGTCGACGATGTCGCCCAGGCTCAGGCCCAGGTCGGCCGCGACACCCTTGAAGTGGAAGCGGCCGAAGCCGTGCCCCATGTCGATGGCCGCTTCCTGCATCAGCGGTTCGACGATGTCACGCTGGAAATAGGCGACATCGGCCGCGGACTTGACCTGCGGGTCGCCGAATACGAGGACGTCCAGCGCCTCGCGGCGGTCGGGTGAGGCCACGAACGGGGTCAGGGCAAACGGCCGGCATTGCGGCGTGCTGCTCCCCTGGGGGGCAGCGGCGCCCGCGTCGCCGGCAACCCGCCAGTAATCCGGCAGCCCGTAGTCCCGTGAGCGCACCTGATGCGAGGCGGGTTTGAGCAGGAACAACGGACGGTCCGGCGACGCCGCCATCCGGTAACGCCCGTCGCGGTCCGTGCGTTCGACCGTCCTGCCGTCGGAGATCGCGACGCCCGCCAATCCGGGCTCACCGGCGTCCGGTCGGCCATTGCCGTTGCGATCCTCGAAGACCTTGCCGCCGGCGCATCCGGCCGGGGCCTGCGCCACGGCATGTGTGGGCACGGCGAACGAAAGTGTGGCGAACAGCAGGATGAACGGGCGCATGCGACCTCCGGAATGCCGGACGATTATGCCGTCCACGTGCGCTGGGCCCATGACGTCATCGCGTTCGCGCGGCCCCAGCCGGCGGCGACAGGTGGCCGTGCGGGTGGCTCGTTCGTGCGGCCGACGGCGCTGTTCCGTGGCCGGATAACGCGACGTCGCCGCATTCGGCCTGGCGGGCACGACGTCACACACGGCGCCTGTTACCGCGCCGTTGGCTAACGGCCGTGCCGCCGCTCCAGCTCGCCGCGAACATCATCCAGCGACAGTCCCCGCGCGCGCAGCGTGACCATGAGGTGGAACACGAGGTCCGCCGCCTCGCCCACGAGCGCCGCGTCGTCCTGCGCGACGGCTGCCAGTGCGGTTTCCACGCCCTCTTCGCCCACCTTCTGCGCGCACCGGCGCACGCCGCCTTCGAACAGCGAGGTGGTGTAGCTGTCCACCGGGCGCTCGCGCTCGCGGCTGGCCACCAGCGCGTCCAGCGCGCCCAGGAAGTCCGAGCGCGCGTCCGCAAAACAGCTCGCACGCTGTAGATGGCACGTCGGGCCGTGCGGGATCGCGCGCACCAGCAGGGTGTCGCGGTCGCAGTCGGTTTCGATCCCGACCAGTTCCAGCACGTGTCCCGAGGACTCGCCCTTGGTCCACAGCCGCTGCTTGCTGCGGCTGAAGAAGGTGACCCGGCGCTCGCGCAGGGTCGCGGCCAGCGCGGCGCGGTCCATGTAGCCGACCATCAGCACCTGCAGCGTACGGGCGTCCTGCACGACGGCCGGCAGAAACCCGTCCTGCTTGTCCCAGGCCAGCGTGTCCGCGTCGAGTGCCGCCACGTCATCCCGGGCCACGTCATCCGACATCGCGCACCTCCACGCCCGCCGCCCGCAGCTCGCGCTTGAGCGCGGGGATCCGGATCGCCCCGGAATGGAACACACTCGCGGCCAGCGCGGCATCCGAATCGGCCTGGCGGAACACGTCCACGAAGTGGGCCGGTGCACCCGCCCCGCCCGACGCCACCAGTGGCACGTCGCAGACCGCACGCACCGCCGCCAGCTGCTCCAGGTCGAATCCTTCGCATACGCCATCGCTGCCCATGCAGTTGAGCACCACCTCGCCCGCCCCGCGCGCCTGCACCTCCACCACCCAGTCCAGCGTGCGCCTGGGCAACGCCTGCGTGCGCGACGGGTCGCCGGTGTACTGGCGCACGCGCCATTGGCCGTCGTCGTCGCGCAGGCTGTCGATGCCGGCGACGATGCACTGCACGCCGAATGCCGCCGCGAGTTCGTTGACCAGTTCCGGACGTTCCAGTGCCGGGCTGTTCACCGATACCTTGTCCGCGCCGGCGTGCAGCACCTCACGCGCGTCATCGACGCTGCGGATGCCGCCCGCCACGCAGAACGGGATGTCGAGCACGCGCGCGACGCGTTCGACCCAGTCGCGGTCGACGCGCCGGCCCTCGGGGCTGGCGCCGATGTCGTAGAACACCAGCTCGTCGGCGCCCTCGTCCCGGTAGCGTAGCGCCAGTTCGACGATGTCCCCCATGTCGACGTGGTCGCGGAAGCGCACGCCCTTGACCACGCGGCCTCCCTTCACGTCCAGGCACGGGATGATGCGGCGGCTCAACATGGCGCCACGTCCGCCGGCATCCTGGCACCCTCCAGCGCGAGCGCATCGGCCAGCTCGAACCGGCCCTCCAGCAGGGCCTTTCCAAGCACCGCGCCACCACAGCCCGCATCGCGCGCCGCGCGCACGTCGGCAACATCGCGTACGCCGCCACTGGCCTGTATCGCAACGGCGGGGGCCCGCTCCACCAGCGCCTGGTACAGCTCGAGGTTCGGTCCAGCGAGCATGCCGTCACGGTCGATGTCGGTGCACAGCAGGTGCCGCAGTCCGGCGTCGGCATACGCCTTCAACAGCACGTCCAGCTCCAGCCCGCTGCCCTGCGTCCAGCCGGCAACGGGCAGCCGCCAGTGGCCGTCCACGCCGCGCCGCGCGTCCAGCGCCACCGTGATGCGCTCGGGACCGAAGCGCGACACCCACGCCATGACGCGCGGCGGCTCGCGCACCGCCAGCGAGCCCACCACCACCCGCGATGCGCCCGCGTCCAGCATCGCCTCCACCGCGGCCTCGTCGCGCACGCCGCCACCCGTCTGCACGTGCAGCCCGGTGGTGGACACGATGTCGCGCAACAGCGGCGCCAACGTGTAGCCGCCCTCGCGCGCGGCATCGAGGTCGACCAGGTGCAGCCAGCGCGCGCCGGCCCGGGCATACCGCGCCGCCACTTCGAGGGGCGCATCGGGATATCGCGTCTCCTGCGCGTAGTCGCCCTGGCGCAGGCGCACCACGCGGCCGTCGCGCACGTCGATCGCCGGATAGACGGTGAAGCCGCACGTCGGCGTGGTCATGCAGGCATCTCCAGGAAATTTCGAATCAATCGCGCGCCGACCTCGCCCGAGCGCTCCGGGTGGAACTGCGCGCCCCAGCAGCGCCCGCTGCGGACCACCGCGGAGAACGGCGCGCCGTGCGTGCTGGAAGCCAAGGTCCAGTCGCCGACCGGTGCCGCGTAGCCGTGCACGAAGTACGCCTGCGCGCCGTCGGCCACGCCGTCCAGGATCGGGTCGTCCGCCGCGTGGTGGAGCCGGTTCCAACCCATGTGCGGGACACGCACGCCGGGCGACGGTGTCAGCGGCGCCACGCGCGCCGGGATGCGGCCCAGGCACGCCACGTCGCCTTCGGCCGAGGCGTCGAACAGCAACTGCATGCCCAGGCAGATGCCCAGCAGCGGTTGCGGCAGCGTGCGCAGCACGTCCACCAGGCCCAACGCGTGCAGGTGGCCCATGGCCGTGCCCGCGGCGCCGACGCCGGGCAGGATCACGCGGTCTGCCGCGCGGATGCGCTCCGCATCGGCCGTCAGCGGCGCATCGACGCCCAGGCGCTCGAGCGCGTAGCGAACCGACCCGATGTTGGCGCCGCCGGAATCTACCAGCACGACATTCATGCCGGCGCCCTCACAGCGTGCCCTTGGTGCTGGGCAGGTCGAACCCGTCGCGCTTGATGGCCTGGCGCAGCGCGCGCGCCACCGCCTTGAAGCACGCCTCCACCTGGTGGTGGTCGTTCTCGCCCTGCACTTTCAGGTTGAGGTTGAGGCCGGCGGTCTCGCAGAGCGAGCGGAAGAAGTGCGGCACCAGCTCGGTGGCGAGTTGCCCCACCGATTCGCGCGCGAAGCGCCCCTCGAACACGAAATATGGACGGCCCGAGAAGTCCAGTGCGGCCGAGGCCAGCGTCTCGTCCATCGGCAGGGTGAAGCCGTAGCGGCCGATGCCGCGCTTGTCGCCCAGCGCCTCGCGCAGCGCCTGCCCAAGCGCCAGCGCGCTGTCCTCGACCGTGTGGTGGTCGTCGATGTGCAGGTCACCCTTGCACGCCAGCTCCAGGGCAAAGCCCCCGTGTTTGCCGAGTTGCTCCAGCATGTGGTCGAAGAATCCCAACCCAGTGTGCACGCGAGGCTCCGCGGCGCGATCCAGGTCGACGGCCACCTCGATCTCGGTCTCGCGCGTACGACGCACCACGCGCGCGACGCGCGGGGCGTCGGCCAATGCGTGTGCGATCCCCGGCCAGTCCCATTCGCCGCCGAACTGCCCGGTCCGCAGCTGGAACGCGCGGATGCCCATGTTGTGGGCGAACGCGTTGTCGGTCTCGCGGTCGCCGACCATGGCAGAGCGCGCCCAGTCGATGCTGCGGTCCTTCAGGTACGGCAGTGCCAAGCCGATGCCGGGCTTGCGCGTCGGCGCATTGTCGGCCGGCAGGCTGCTGTCGATCAGCACGTCCTCGAACGCGACCCCCTGGCTTTCCAGCACCTGCATCATCAGGCCGTGCGGGCCCTCGAAACGCTCGCGCGGGAATGCATCCGTGCCCAGGCCGTCCTGGTTGGTGACCATGACGAAGCGGTAGCCCGCATCGCGCAGCCGCAACAGCGCGGGAATCACGCCGGGCACGAAGCGCAGCTTTTCGTAGGCATCGATCTGGAAGTCGCCGGGCTCCTCGATCAGGGTCCCGTCGCGATCGACGAACAGCACCGGCCTCAGCGCGCTCATGCCGCCACCGCCAGGCTGGAAAGGACGTCGACGACCCGCCTGTTCTGCTCGGGCGTGCCGATGCTGATGCGCAGCGCGTCTTCCAGGCCCGCCATGGCGCGCATGTCGCGGACGACGATGCCGGCCGCGAGCAGCGCATCGAATGCCGCCTGCGCATCCGCGAAGCGGCACAGCAGGAAGTTGGCGTCGGACGGGTACACACGCCGCATGGCGGGGTTGGCCTGCAGGGCGTCGCGCAGGCGCTCGCGCTCCACGCGGACGGTGGCGACGCGCGCGCGGGTGACGTCCAGCGCCGCCGGCGCCAGCGCCTGCAGCGCAAGCTCGACGCACGGCGTGGGCAACGGATACGGCGCCTGGCACCGGCGCAGCACGTCGATCAACGCAGGCGCGGCGAGGACCGCACCGATGCGGGCCGCCGCCAGCGCATGCGCCTTGGACAACGTCCGCAGGACGGCAAGATTCCCGCGTCGTGCCAGCAGCGTCGCCGCCGAAGGCGCCTGCGAGAACTCGCCATAGGCCTCATCCACGACCACCACGGCCTGCGGTTCGAGGCGCGCAGCCAGCGCGTCGATCGCCTCCAGCGGCAGCGCGCCCCCGGTGGGGTTGCCCGGCGAGCACAGAAACACCAGCCGCGCGCCGGTCGCCTCGGCCTCCCGGGCCACGGCATCGAAGTCGCATTCGTAGGCGCCGTCGCTCCCGGTCTCCTGCAGCGGGACATCGACCACCCGGACCCCGTGCAGGCGCGCCGACACCGCGTACATCCCGAAGGTGGGCGTGGTGATGACGATGGCACCGCCGCCGGGCGGGCACAGGGCGCGCACCAGCAGGTCGATCGCCTCGTCGCTGCCTCGTCCGGCCAGCAGCTGCCCGGCCGTCACGTCGTAGAGCGCCGCCAGCGCCTGCCGCAGGGCCTGCGGCTGCGGGTCGGGATACCGCCTCACCCCGCCTGCGGTGGTGGACGGTACGTCCGCGGGATTGGCCCACGGCGACTCGTTGGCATTGAGCCAGACGTCACCCCGAAGCGACTCGCTGCGCGCCGAGCGATACCCGGCAAACGCACGCAGGTCCGGCCTGACCAGCGCCATGACGTCGGTCGCGCTCATGCCGTGGCCTCCGCCGCCTGCACACGCAGCGCCACCGCCTGGCGGTGGGCACCCAGCCCTTCCGCTTCGGCCAGCGTCATTGCGCATGGGCCGATCCCGGCAACACCGCCGCGGCTGGCCTCCTGCACGGTGATCGCGACCTGGAAACTGGCGACGCTGACACCGCTGCAGAAGCGCGCCGCCCCTGCCGTCGGCAATACGTGGTTGGTGCCGCTGCAGTAATCGCCCAGCGCCTCCGGCGACCAGTCGCCGAGGAACACCGAACCCGCCACCTGCACCTTCGGCAGCCAGCGACGCGGGTCGCGCAGGGCCAGGATCAGGTGCTCGGGCGCATAGCGGTTGCTGAGCTCGAACGCCTCGTCCAGCGTTGCCACGCGCAGCAGCCGCGACGCCGACAGGGCGCGACGCGCGATATCCGCGCGGGTCAGCTGCGCCAGTTGTGCGTCCAGCTGGACGCGCACGGCGTCGACCAGCCCGGCGTCGTCGCTGACCAGGACCACCTGCGAGTCGGGGCCGTGTTCGGCCTGCGACAGCAGGTCGGCGGCGACGAACGCCGGATTGGCACCCGCATCGGCGATCACCAGGACCTCCGACGGACCGGCGGGCATGTCGATGCCCGGGCCGCCTTCGGCCGCCGCGACCTGGGCCTTGGCCTCGGTGACCCACGCATTGCCGGGACCGAACAGCTTGTCGCACGCAGGCACGGTGCCGGTGCCGAATGCCATGGCGGCGATCGCCTGCGCGCCGCCCACCTTGAACACGCAGGTGACGCCGCAACGCCGCGCCGCATACAGCACGGCGGGGTCGGCACGGCCATCGCGCCTCGACGGCGTGCACATCACGGTCTCGCGGCAGCCGGCCAGGCGCGCCGGGATGCCCAGCATCAACGCCGTCGACGGCAGCGGCGCCGAGCCGGCGGGCACGTAGAGGCCCACGCGCCGGATCGGTCGCAGGAGGCGCTCGCAGGTGACGCCCGGCGCCGTGTCGACCGCATACGGTTGCGGCTGACCGGCACGGTGGAACGCCTCGATGCGCCCCGCGGCTTCGTCGATGGCATCGCGCACGCGCATGTCCAGCAACGACTCGGCCGCATCGAATTCCGCCGCGCCGACCTCCAGTGCCTCCAGCGACACACCGTCCAGCTCGCGCGTCAGGTCGCACAGGGCGGCATCGCCGCGCGTGCGCACGTCGTCGATGATCCGCGCCACGCCTGCCGCCGTCTCTTTTCCGGTGGCCTGGGTCGGCCGGCGCAGCGCGGCCGCACGTGCCGCCGCGTCCAGCACGCCCCATTCGATGCACGGCGGAATGGCCCGATCCAATGCGCCGACGGCTTCACGGCAGGGGCGGCGCCCCACCTCCAGGCCAGGCGCGCTCATGCCAGCATCCCTTCGACCGGCAGCACCAACAGCCCACGGGCGCCGGCGCGCTTGAGGTCCTCGAGCCGTTGCCACGTCACCGCGCCGTGGCACAGCGCCTGGAGGGCCAGCGTGTCGCAGCCGTCGACCTGCATGACCGTCGGCGCCTCCGCGTCGGGCAGCAACGGCAGCAGCCCCGGCACCGCCTCGCGCGAGGCCTGGAACATCAGAAGCTTGCTGTTGCGGATACGCAGCGCCCCGTCCAGCCGGCGCAGCAGCATGTCCGACAGCTCGCGGCGTGCATCGTCGAACGCGGCCACCGGACCGGCCAGCACGGCCTCGCTTTCCAGCAGCGTCAACACCGGCTTGAGCTGGTTGGCCGCGAGGGTCGCACCGCTGGACACCAGGTCGCATACCGCATCGGCCTGGCCCAGCTTCGGCGCGATCTCGACCGAACCCGAGAGCTGCACGACCTGCGCATCGATGCCCTCGCCCGCCAGCCACTGCGCCAGCAGCGCCGGGTAACTGGTCGCGATGCGCGTGCCCTGCAGTTGCGCCGGTCCTTCCCACGCCCACGCATCCGGCACCGCCAGCGCGAGGCGGCAACCGCCGAAGCCCAGCGCCCGCCATTCCCGGAACGCGGGTGCGCGGCCACCGGCCTGGCGGTCGGTGTCCTGCTCCTGCAGCACGTTCCGGCCGACCACGCCCAGGTCGCACACGCCGTCCGCGATCAGCCCCGGGATGTCGTCATCGCGCACCAGCAGCAGGTCCACGGGCAGGCTTTCGCCGTAGCAGAACAGGCGGTCGCGGCTCTCGCGCCAGCTCAGGCCGCAGGAGGCCAGCAGCGCGCGGGCGGGATCGGCCAGGCGGCCGGACTTCTGGATGGCGATGCGCAGGCGGTCGCGCGCCGCCAGGGGGGCGATGGGGCTCATGGGCAGGGACTCAACGGGAACGGGGGGCGCGACGCGGCAACGCGGCCGCATAACCGCCGGCGCCACGGTCGAGCGTGCGCGCGACCCGGCCGATGGTGGTGACGCTGACCGCGGTGCGGTCGTGGATCTCGCGGTACGGCACGCCCTGCTCGATCAGCGGGACCACGCGCCAGCGGTCGGTCATGGCCTCCAGCTCGGCGGGCGTGCACAGGTCTTCAAGGAAGGCCCGCACCTGCGCCGGGTCACGCAACCGCGCGAACGCGGCCGCCAGCTCGCCGAGCGCGTCGGCGGCGGAATCATCGGTCGGGAGTATGAGGGCGCGGCGCTTCATGGTGATCCAATGTATTAACGCGCTGGTACATTAATGCGCTTGCAAGTGCACGTCAACCGCGCCGGCGCGCCGGACGCGGACATGGGCCACAGGCCGTGCACCCGGCCGCCCGTCGCCATACCTGTGCCGGCGCTACACTCCGGCCACCGGCCCCGTGGCCGGTGCGGGAGCCGGGGCGCGGTTCCGGACCGAAGGAGCGTGGATGCCGGGCTGGGCGTTGCGGATCGGACTCGTGCTGCTGCTGGCGTCAGCGGGCATTGCGCATGCGCAGTCCCCGCCGGCGCCCCTGGTCCTCGACACCGCCCACTCGGAGGTGGCGCTCTCGCCCCACGTGGGCTATGTGCGCGACCTCGACGGCCAGGCGGACCTGGATACGGCCCGACACTGGAAGGCCGAAGGCCGGTTCCAGCCGCTGCCGTCGGCCAGCGCGGCATTTGGCTTCCAGCGCGGCGCGTTCTGGTTCCATGCGCGGCTGGTGAACCTGCACGCCGACGAACCACGCTGGTTGCTGGTGCAGGAGTACGCGCTGAGCGACCGCGTCGATATCTACCTGCAGCGCGACAATGGCACCGTGCAGCACCAGCGCGGCGGCGACCACGCCCCGTTCGACGCGCGCAGCATCCGCTACCGCCACCCCAACTTCGGACTCGACCTGCCGCCGGGCACGGGTGCTGACCTGTACGTGCGCGTGCAGAGCCAGAGTTCGATGCAGGTGCCGCTCAGCCTCTACACGCCCACCGCGTTCACCGAGATGTCGCGCGACGCGCAGCTGACCATCGGCCTGTACTACGGCATCCTCCTGGCGCTGTTTTTCTACAACCTGGTGCTGTGGCTGACGCTGCGGGACCCCAGCTACTTCTGGTACCTGTTCCACATCACCGCCTTCGGGCTGGTGCTGTTCACCCTCAACGGGCTGGGCTTCGAATACCTGTGGCCGTCGTCGCCATGGCTGGCCGACAAGGCCGTGCCGCTCTCGATCTGTCTGGCGCTGATCGGCATGCAGCAGTTCGCGCGCACGTTCCTGGAGCTGCCGGAACGCTGGCCGCGCGGCAACTGGGTAAGCCTGGGCCTGATCGCATTCTTCGCCCTGCTGGGGTTGGCGTCGCTGGAGCTGCCCTATCGCGTCTCAACGCCGATCGCCTCACGTGCGGTGCTGGTCGGCGTTTTGTGGATCGCGCTGGCCAGCATCGTGGTGCTGCGGCGCGGCTACCGGCCCGCGCGGCTGTTCCTGCTGGCCTGGGCCATGTTCCTGCTGGGCACCACGCTGTTCACGCTGGTCGCGTTCGGCGTGCTGCCCAAGACCTTCTATACCGAGTACGGCGTGCAGATCGGCTCGGCACTGGAGATGCTGCTGCTGTCGGTCGCGCTGGGCTACCGGTACGCGGCCCTGCGCAACGAGAACGAGCGCATCGTGCGCGAGGCCAAGCTGCACCTGGAGCAGAAGGTGATGCAGCGCACCGGCGAACTGCGCAGCGCGCTGGGCCAGCTGGAGAACGCGCATGCGCGGCTGCGCGAATCGAGCCAGCGCGATGGCCTGACCGGCCTGCATACCCGCACGCACTTCCGCGAACGGCTGCTCGAGGTGCTGGAGCGCGGCGACCGGCCGGTGTCGCTGCTGATGATCGACCTGGACCATTTCAAATCGATCAATGACCGCCACGGCCACCTCGTGGGCGACGACTGCCTGCGCTGGGCGGCCCGCACCATCGGCCAGGCGCTGCGGCCGTACGACGCCCTGCTGGCGCGGTTCGGTGGCGAGGAGTTCGTCGCCGCGCTGCCGGGCACGGAGATGCACGACGCAGCCGGCGTCGGCGAAGCGCTGCGGCACGCGCTGCACATGCATCCGTGCACCAGCGGCCGGCATACGGTCCCCCTGTCGGCCAGCATCGGCGTCCATGAGGTGGCCGGCGGTGCCGGTCAGCGCGGCGACGACGCGATCGACCGGGCGCTGCAGCGCGCCGACGAAGCGCTGTACGAAGCCAAGGCCGGGGGGCGCGATTGCGTGCGGGTCGCACGGACGCGGTCCTGACCGCACCGGCCCGGGCGGTGCACAGCCTTCCGCCGGCCAGATCACGTCGCCCGGGTAAGCGAAGCGCACCAGGGGATTCCGATTCCACTCGCGCCCCGGGTGCGCTTCGCTTACCCGGGCTACGCCTTACACCGAGCGGGCGGCCGCGATGACCTCGCCGCCCTTGACCAGCGCGACGGCGGTGGCGACCTCCGCGTCCAGCGCGCGGTCGCGGCCGAGGAACGGGATCGCCTCCCGGATGCGTGCATGGGCGGCGGCCACGGCGCGGCCCGGCTGGAACTCCGCGGCCTGCGCCAACTCGCCGCGCAGGCCCTCGACCTCCTCCACGAACGCCTTGCGACCCTCGGCGTCCAGGTCCGGTTCCGGCCCGCCCGCCACCTTGCGCGCCAGCGCGGCGGCATCGCTGCGCCGGGACAGGTCGCGCGCGGCATTGATCATGTCGCGCCGCAGGTCCAGTGCCTGCGCGGCGGTGTACAGCTCCAGCGCCAGCACCTTGCCCAGGTCGTCGACCATCGACAGCACATGCCGCGCCTCGTTGGCGCCCATCGACACATGGTCCTCGGCGTTGGCGCTGGTCGGGATCGAGTACACCGAGGCGGGATGCGCGCGGCTGGCCAGGTCGTTGACGATGGCCGCGGCGGTGTACTGCACGATCATGAAACCGGACTCGGTCGCGTCCTCGTTGCCGATCAGGAAGCCCGGCAGGCCGTCGCTGGTCGCCGGGTCCACCAGCTTGTTGAGGCGGCGCTCGGAGATGCTGGCCAGTACCGGGATGGCCGCTTTCACGTAGCTCATCGCCAGCGCCAGCGGCATGCCGTGGAAGTGGCCGGCGGAGATGACCTGCTGCTCCACGTGCTCGGCGTCGGCATCCGGGAACACGATCGGATTGTCGGTGAGCGAATTGAGCTCGACCTCCAGCACGCGCGCGGCCTGCGCGGCGGCGTCGCGCACCGCACCGTGCACCTGCGGGATGCAGCGCAGCGAATAGCTGTCCTGCGGCTGGTGCTTCTTGCCGCCGCGGAACGGG
>CBIHLN010000028.1:0-30820 GCA_966210725.1 uncultured Lysobacter sp.
GCCAGCGCGCCGGTGGACTGCACGAAGTACACCTGCCGCTCGGTCTCGCCGCCGGACTTGGTCAGCAGTACTTCCGACAGCTCCATCACCGGGGTTTCGACCGGCAGGAAGCCAAAGCGCTCGAAGTGGCGCCGGATCGTGTCGAGCATGCGCTGGAAGGCGATCTGGTCACGGGGCAGCAGCTCCATGACCCCGGGCGGGGTACGCGGCTTGATCAAGCGGAACTCCAGGTGTGGCGGGCCCGCGGCGCGGGCCACGGACGGGGTTCGATAAGCCGCACAGTTTAGCCGCAGCCGGCCACCCTGCCCGCGTTCGCGTCGAGGGCTATTGCGCCGCACCCGGCCGACTCGCTAGAATTCGCGGCTCTGCCGTCGGGGTGTAGCTCAGCCTGGTAGAGCGCTACGTTCGGGACGTAGAAGTCGCAGGTTCAAATCCTGTCTCCCCGACCATTCAACTGGCAGTTGAAGAAAAACCGGCCTCGCGCCGGTTTTTTTGTGCCCGTGTTTCCCGTGAGCGTGGATTCCCCGGCGCTGACGGTGCTAGAGGCGCCCGTCGACCTCGGCGCCCTCGAGCGCCGATTTCGTGTCGTAGACGACCGAATGCGGCTTGGCCCACCGTTTCAGGTCGGCCCTGCCCGCCCCATCGACGAACACGGCGTGCGGAACGGCCAGCACCACGGCGTCGTAGGCCCCCACGTCCGGCTCGCCCACCAGCGACACCCCCAGCTCGCGTTTCGCCAGGGCTGCATCGGCCAGCGGGTCATGCACGTCGACCACGGCATGGGCCTCGCGCAGCTCGCGCACGATGTCCATCACCCGGGTGTTGCGCAGGTCCGGGCAGTCCTCCTTGAACGTCACCCCCAACACCAGCACCCGCGCGTCGACCACGTTGATGCGCTTGCGCGCCATCAGCCTCAGCACCTGGTGGGCGACGAAGATGCCCATGCGGTTGTTGATGCGGCGCGCGGCCAGGATCAGCTCGGGGTGGTAGCCCAGCACCGTGGCCTTGTGGGTCAGGTAGTACGGGTCCACGCCGATGCAGTGCCCGCCCACCAGTCCGGGCGTGAACGGCAGGAAGTTCCACTTGGTGGAAGCCGCGGCGAGTACGTCGCGGGTCTCCAGGCCCATCTTGTTGAAGATCATCGCCAGCTCGTTGACCAGCGCGATGTTGACGTCGCGCTGGGTGTTCTCGATGACCTTGGCGGCCTCCGCCACCCGCATGCTCGGCGCGCGGTGGGTGCCGGCGGTGATGATCCGGCGGTACAGCGCGTCGACGAACGCGGCGGCTTCCGGCGTGCTGCCCGACGTCACCTTGACGATGTCCGCCAGGCCACGCGCCCGGTCGCCCGGGTTGATGCGCTCGGGGCTGTAGCCGCAGGTGAAATCGCGGTTGAAGGCCAGGCCGGAGGCGGCTTCCAGCTCCGGGACGCAGACCTCCTCGGTGGTGCCCGGGTACACGGTCGATTCGTATACGACGACATCCCCGGCCTTCAGCAACGTGCCGACTGCGCGGCTGGCCTGTCGCAACGGCTCGAGGTCCGGCCGGTTGGCCTCGTCCACCGGCGTCGGCACGGTGATGATGTAGACGTTGCACCCCGCCAGCGCGCCGATGTCGGCCGAAAGCGCCGGCAACGCGCCGCCGGTCGGCAGGTGCGCGGTCTCGCCGGTGGCGTCCTCGCCCCGCTGCAGCGCCTCGACCCGCGCCACGTCGATGTCGAAGCCCCGTGTGGGCAGGTGCTGGGCGAAAGCCAGCGCCAGCGGCCAGCCCACGTAACCCAGGCCGACCACGCCGAGGCGGGTGTCTTCGAGGTTGGGGTGCGGCTGCGCGGGACTGGGCATGGCATGTCGGGAGGAAACCGGAGACGCAGTCTATCCGCCTGAACCGGGTCAGGTCGGTTCTGCCCGCCGTGTCCCTCCTTTCACGGTTCGGACGTTACTACTAGCGCCCGAAGCGTGACGCGCTTCACACTAGTCAAAGTCTGTCACTGGCGTTGCCGGGGCCCCAGGGGGCCCCTGGCGCGGCTGGCCAGACCGTTGTCGCTGTCTACAGGGGGAGTTCGTGGGACACACTGCACTGCGCTTGTGCGCAGGCTTGGCATTGGCCAACGCCTGCGTGATCGGTCTGGCCCGCGGGAACGAACCCGCCACCCTGCCGGCGCCTGACACCCCCCGCCCTTCGACTGCCGCCCTGTCCACGCTGCCCCGCGGCGAGGCAATGGTGGAGGCGTGGCGCCTGCGCGATGAAGGCCGCTGGCTTGAAACCCTGGCGATCTGCGAGGCCTTGCTGCGCCGCGATCCAGGCGATGACGACGCCTACCGCCTCAGGACGCTCGCCCTGTCCGACCTGGGCGCATCGCACCGCGCATGGGCGCTGTACCAGGCGCGGCCGCACCTGTTCGAGCCCACGATCGCCCGCCGCCTGCAGGCCGACCGGGTCGCACGGATGATCGTCTGGGGCGGCCTGCATCCGGTCTCGCCGGAATCGCGCCTGGCCGAAATGCAGGCCGCGCAGGCCGCGCTGTCGGACCTGGCGTCCACCATCCCGGCAACCGAAGACGCGGCGGTGTCGCGCCAGCGCCTGGCCAACGACGAACTCATCGCGCTCAACACGCTGGGGCAGCACGAGGCGGTCACCAAGCGTTACCGGCAGGCGGTGGCCGACGGTGGCGAGCTCCCCGCCTACGTGGGCGCGGCGGTGGGCGACTCGCTGCTGTCGGCGCGCCACCCCGAACTGGCCGTGGACGCACTGGAAGCGACGCTGCGGGACGACCCTCAAGCCCACGACGCCCGGATCCTGCTGGTCTATGCCTACGTCGAAAGCGAACGCTTCGACGATGCCTACGCGCTGCTGGAATCGATGCAGGCCAGCGAAGCGCCGTGGCTGAGCCGCGCCGGTGCGCGGCAGGACTACCCCAACTGGCGCCGTTACGACGCCGACGTGGCGCGGGTGCTGGTCGATTCCTTCGCGCACGCCCTCGCCGACGCGCAGCGCCGGGCTGAAACGCTGGTGTCGGTGGGCGCGATGAACGCGCACCTGCACCAGACCTTGGGGTCGGTGTACCTCCAGCGTGGCTGGGGCGAGCGGGGCCTGGAGCGCCATCGGGTCGCGAGGACGCTCGATCCGGACGATGCCGCCCCCCGCGTCGGCGAGGTGCAGGCATTGCTGGACCTGGACCGGACGGCCGAAGCGCGCCCCCTGCTGGCGGAGCTCATGGCGCTGCACCCCGAAAACCTCCATGCACAACGCGCCCGGCAGCGTTGGGACCGCCGACAGGGCTGGCAGGTCAACTACGAGTCCGCGTGGGGTCGCAATACCGACGATGAGGCCGCGACCCCGGCCGTCGGGTCTCCCCTGGGCTCGCGCGATGCCCGCCACGAAATGCGCGTCGCGTCGCCGCTCTTGAACGACCGCTGGCGGCTGACAGGCCTCGCGCTCGAAGCCAACGCCGACTTCCAGGGCGAGCGCGTGCACCACCGCCTGTTCGGCGCAGGCGTCTCCTACGTGCAGGACCGCCTGCAGTGGGGCCTGGAGGCCGCCGCACCCACCGACGACTACGACGACGGCACCACGGTGGGCACCTGGGGGCAATGGCGCTTCAGCGACGTGTTCGCCGGCCGGGCCTCGGTCTATCTCAACGACCCGCTGGCATCGCTGCAGGCCCGCCGAGCGGGGATTTCCGCCGACGCGGCCCGCGTCCGGCTGAATTACACGCCCACCGAGTCCACCACCGTGCAGGCCGGCCTGGAGCATCTCCGGTACGAGGACGGCAACCGCCGCCAGTCGGTGTCCCTCCTGTTCGACCAGCGCCTGCTGAGCCGGCCGCATCTCCTGCTCAACGGATTCGGTGGCGTGCAGGCCGGCCGCGGCTCGCGGGAGGACGCGCCGTACTTCAACCCGACGCGCGACACCTCGCTGGAGCTCGGACTGCGCGCCGACCACATCGCGTGGCGCCGGTACGACCGCCACTTCCGCCATCGGCTCGCCGTCTCGGCCGTCAACTACTGGCAGGAAGGCTTCGGAGCCGCGTGGTATCCGCAGGTGCGCTACGAGCACGAATGGCAGCTGGCCGCCGGACGGCAGGTCGGCTACGGCGTCGGCTACTCGCGCCCCGTCTACGACGGCGTGCGCGAGGACCGCGTCAGCTTCGACCTGCGCGTGGCCTGGGGGGAATGACATGAGCCGCTTCACGACACGAATCCGCGCCCGCGCCGCCATTTGGGCATTGTTGGGCCTGCTGCTGTGGACGCCGGCCACGATGGCCGCGCCGCCGTCGGAGCTGCTGGTGATCAGCTACCACGACATCCGCGACGACGTCGCTGCCAGCGGCGACCCGGATGGGTACGCGACCAGCACGCACAATTTCGCCGCCCACCTGGACTGGCTCGACGGCCATGGCTACACGCCCGTCGACCTGGACCGGATCGTCGCCGCGCAACGCGGCGGGCCGCCGCTGCCGCCCAAGGCCGTGCTGCTGACGTTCGACGACGGCCTGCGCAGCCACTACACCCACGCCTATCCGCTGCTGCAGGCGTACGGGTATCCGGCGCTCATGGCGGTCGTCACCGGCTGGGTCGACCTCGCACCGGGACGCACCGTGGACTACGGTCCACGCACGTTCGGCCTGGAGGACTTCCTGACCTGGGCGCAGCTGCGCGAGATGCAGGCCTCCGGGCTGGTGGAAGTCGCGTCCCACAGCCATGACCTGCACCGCGGCGTCCTGGCCAATCCGCAGGGCAACATGACGCCGGCGGCCATCACCCGGATCTTCGACCCGACCGGCGCCCGCTACGAATCCGAGGCGGCGTACCGCGAGCGCCTGCGTGCCGATCTCGCGCGCAGCATCGAGGCCATTGCCGGCAACACCGCAACCCGTCCCCGCGCCGTCGTCTGGCCGTACGCGGCCTACAGCAACGAAGCCAACCGTGTCGCCGACGAACTGGGGCTGGAAGTCTCGTTCGATCTCGAAGGCCTGGCGCGCCCCCTCGTCGACCTGCACGGCCTGTCGCGCCTGCTGCTGGTGGACAACCCGGACGTGGTGGAGTTCGCACGCGAACTGCGGCGCGACGAGGAACGCGCTGCACTGCGCGCCATCCAGGTGGACCTGGACTACGTCTACGACCCCGATCCGGCGCAGCTGGAACGCAACCTCGACGCGCTCATCGAGCGCATCCGCGGCCTGGGCCCGACCCACGTATTCCTGCAGGCCTTCGCCGATCCGGACGGCAACGGCTCGGCCGACGCGCTGTATTTCCCGAACCGCCACCTGCCGGTGCGCGCCGACCTGTACAACCGCGTCGCCTGGCAGCTCCGCACGCGTGCGGGGGTCAAGGTGCTGGCGTGGCTGCCGGTGCTCGGCTACGAGCCGACCGACGCGGCCTTCGCCGAGCAGGTGCGCATCCGCGACCAGCCCGGGGCCCAAGGCGAGGTCTACCGCCTGGACCCGTCGGACCCGCGCGTGCTCGCGTACGTCGGCGACATCTACGAAGACCTCGCCGTGGCCAGCTACATCGAGGGCCTGCTGTTCCACGACGACGCCTACCTGCGCGATGGCGACCTCGGCGCTGCCAGTGCCACCGAGCCGGCCGATCGCACCCGGCTCCTGGTGGACTTCAGCCTTGCGCTGGCGGCCCGCGCCGAGCGCTGGCGTCCGAAGCTGGTCACGGTGCGCAACCTGTACGCGCGCCCCGTGCTGCACCCCGAAAGCGAAGCGTGGTTCGGCCAGCGGCTGGACGCCTTCCTCGACGCCTACGACTACACCGCACTGATGGCGATGCCGTGGATGGAAGGCGCGGCCGACCCCGACCGCTGGCTGCTGGACCTGGTCGCCGCCGTCGACCGCCACCCCGAGGGGCTGGCGCGCACGGTGTTCGAACTGCAGACGGTGGACTGGCGCACGCAGACCCCGATCCCGGGTGAGCGGCTGCAGTCGCAGATGCGCGCCATGCAGGCGGCCGGCGTCCGGCACCTGGGCTACTACCCGGACGACTTCGTGCGCGACCTGCCCGCCTTCGAACCGACCCGCGCGGCGATCAGCTCGCGCAGCTTCCCCTACCCACCCCGCTGAGAGGCCACGCCATGACGACGCCAGTGGGACTCTTGGACGTCCTTTTCCAGTTCGCGTTCTACTACCCGATCACCATGTCGTTCCTGTGGATGGTCGGCGGCCTCTACTACTTCTTCCGCCGCGAGCGCGGGACGCCGCTGCGCGACGACCCGCCGCGGATGAAGGCCTATCCGATGGCGAGCCTGCTGGTCCCCTGCCACAACGAGGCCGACAACGTCGCCGAGACCATCGCCGCGCTGGATGCGCAGGCGTACCCGGACTTCGAGATCATCGCCATCAACGATGGCAGCAGCGATGGCACCGGTGCCGCGCTCGACGCCCTCGCCGCCCAGTACCCGCGCCTGCGCGTGCTGCACCTGGCCAGCAACCAGGGCAAGGCCAATGCGCTGCGCATGGGCACGCTGGCGGCCCGTAGCGAATACCTGGTGTGCGTGGACGGCGACGCCCTGCTGGACGAGTACGCCACCCACTGGATGATGTGGCACCTGACCAGCGGGCCGCGCGTCGGCGCGGTGACCGGCAACCCGCGCATACGCAACCGGTCCACGCTGCTGGGGCGGCTGCAGGTCGGCGAGTTCAGCTCGATCATCGGCATGATCAAGCGCGCGCAGCGCGTCTATGGCCGGCTGTTCACGGTGTCGGGCGTGATCTGCGCGTTCCGCCGCACCGCCCTGCACAGCGTCGGCTACTGGTCCGACGACATGGTGACCGAGGACATCGACATCAGCTGGCGCCTCCAGATCGCCCATTGGGACATCCGCTACGAGCCCAACGCGATGTGCTTCATCCTGATGCCCGAAACCCTGCGCGGCCTGTGGAACCAGCGGCTGCGCTGGGCCAGGGGCGGCGTCGAGGTCGCACTGCGGCACGGCACGGACCTGTTCAACTGGCGCCGCCGCCGCATGTGGGGCGTGCTGGCCGAATACAGCCTGAGCGTGGCCTGGGCATACGTGATGCTTTTCATAATGGCGCTGTGGCTTACGGGCAAGTTCGTCGCACTGCCGGAACACCTGACCGTGGACACACTGCTGCCGCGCTGGCACGGCATGGTGCTGGGCGTCGTGTGCCTGCTCCAGTTCGCCATCAGCCTGCTGATCGACCGCCGCTACGAGCCCCGCATCGGGCGCAACTACTACTGGATGGTCTGGTATCCGGCGGCCTACTGGATGCTGGCGCTGTTCACTACGGTCGTCGCGCTGCCGACGACCCTCCTGCAGCGCCGCAAGCGGCGTGCCGTCTGGACCAGCCCCGACCGAGGTGTGCGATGAACAGCCACGTCCTGATCTATTCCCCGCAGAACCAGTCCAGCGTGCAGCGTGGCCTGTACGGCACGATCACCCTGGTGGCATGGGCGGTGTACTTCTACCTGATCCTGCCGCTGTTCACGCTGCTGCTCTGGTGGCTGGGCCTGCGAGGCAGCTACATGCAGCTCTGGCTGCCGGAGGCCGGTTTCGACCGGACGCTGGCCTTCACCCTGCCGCTGTTGGCGGTGGTCTGCGCGCTGGTGCTGATCGGCTGGGCGGAAATCAACCGGGCGCGCTTCCAGAACCGGGAACGCCGCTCGCAGACCGCTGACGCAAGTCCGGAGGAAATCGCGGACGCGCTGGGTGCATCCCACCCGTTCGCGGAGCACCTGCGCGGCGCGCGTGTGGCGACGTTGAGCCTGGATGAAGAGGCCGCATTGAGCGACGTCACGGTGTCCGCCGAACTCGCGACGCCAGCGCGGGCCGCGAGACGCACGCCCGCACGCGCATAGAGCCGGCCGGCAGCCGTGCTACCTCGCAAGCGACGCGAGGCGCGCGCCGAGCACGTGCAACTGCAGGTCGCCCGCGGCACCCGGGGACACGCGCGCGGCCAGGCTGGCTTCGGGATCGCCCTGCGCCCAACGGGCGGGATCGGCGGCCTGCACGTACGCATCGCGGAACGGCATGCCCTGCCGCGCCATGTGGACGGCGAGATCGGTGGCATACATCGACGCGTCCAGTGCGGCCCGCATCGCTTCGGGCTTCCACTCCAGGTTGCGCAGCAGGTCCGGCAGCAGCTCCAGCGCGCCCAGGCCACGTCCGAAGGCGTGGAAGATCGCGCCCTTGGAGAACTGCAGGTCGCGGTGGTAGCCCGACGGCAGCGACAGCAGCTGCTCGATTTCGGTACGTGCCGCCGCCACGGCCGCGTAGCTGGCGCGCATCAGTTCGATGACGTCGGGGTTGCGCTTGTTGGGCATGATCGAGCTGCCCGTCGTGTACTGGGGCGGCAACGCGACGAAGCCGAATTCGGCGCTGGTGAACAGGCTCAGGTCCCATGCCAGCCGCCGCAGGTCGAGCACCGCCGACCCCAGCGCTTCGATGGCCGCCAGTTCGAACTTCCCGCGCGAGAGCTGCGCGTAGGTCGCGGCCACCTGCATCCGGCCGAAGCCCAATGCCTGCGTCGTATAGTCGCGGTCCAGCGGCAGGTTGACCCCGTAGCCGGCGGCGCTGCCCAGCGGGTTCGCATCCACCCAGGCCAGCGTGTCGCGGGCGCGCACGGCGTTGTCGATGAACCCCTCAGCCCACGCCGCCCACCACATCCCGCAGGAGGACACCACGGCGCGCTGCAGGTGCGTGTAGCCCGGCAGCGGCAGCATGGCCTCGGCGTCCGCCCGGGCCAGCGCGACCTCCGCGACTTCGCGGCACAGCCACTGGACGCGGGCCAGCCGGTCCTTCAGCCACAGCCGCGTGGCCACCAGCACCTGATCGTTGCGGCTGCGCCCGGTGTGGATGCGGCGTCCCGCATCGCCCAAACGCTCGACCAGGCGTGCCTCGATCGCGGAGTGGCCGTCTTCGAAGCGCGCGTCCAGCACGAAGCGGCCGGCGGCGAAGTCGTCGGCGAGCGCATCGAGTTCGCGTTCGATGCCGGCCAGCTCGTCCGCCTGGAGGATGCCGATGCGCTGCAGGCCCTGCGCATGCGCGCGGCTGGCCTGGATGTCGAAGGCGAAGAATTCGCGGTCCAGCACCACGTCGTCGCCAGCGCAGAACTGCTGGATGCGTTCGTCGACGCGGACGCCGGGCTTCTGCCAGAGGAGGTCGGTCATGGAATCGCCTTTCTTCAATCGGTAGGAGCGGCTTCAGCCGCGATCATCGGTGCAAGGAGAAGCGTTCACGGCCAAAGCCGCTCCTACAACGGCGGTCGTGGGGGAATGCCTTCGAACTCGTCCAGTCCGAAGGCCAGGTTGAGGTTCTGCAGCGCCTGCGTGGCGGCGCCCTTGAGCAGGTTGTCGAGCGTGGACACCACGACCAGCCGGCGACCGTCGTCCGAAAGGGTGAACCCGCCGACTTCGGCGTGGTGCCGGCCGGCGACGCGGCTGACCCAGGGCGCGTCGTCCACCACGCGGACCAGGGTTTCGGCCGCGTAACGAGCGCGGTACCGCGCGACCACCGCATCGCGATCCAGCGGATGCGCCAGATGCAGGTTGGCGGTGATCGTCAGCCCGCGGAAGTGCGGCGCTACATGCGGCATGAACTCGACCGGGTGGTCCAGATGGCGCGCGACTTCGCGCTCGTGCACGTGGCCAGCCAGGGCGTAGGGCATCAGGTTGTCGCGTAGCAGCTCCGGGTTGTTCTTGTCGGACGGCGCGGTGCCCGCGCCCGACCACCCGGACACGCCGAAGCACTGCACCGCCCCGTCGAGCACGTCGAGCATCGGCGCGATGGCCAGCTGCATCGCCGTGGCATAGCAGCCGGGGTTGCTGATGCGCCGCGCGCCCTGCCCCGCTGCACGCGTGAGCTCCGGCAGGCCGTAGTGCCACGCCTCATCGAACCGGTAATCCGCCGACAGGTCGACGATGACGGGGGCCGCCCCGCCGGCATCGAATGCCGCCACCGCCCTGCCCGCATGCCCGTTGGGCAATGCCAGCACGACGGCATCGGCCTGCAGCGTCGGCAGCGCCTCCAAGGCCGGCGCGCTGTAGCGCAGGCCACCGCCATGCCCCGGGTGGTGGTCGGCGAGCGCCTGGCCTTCCAGTTCGCGCGAGGACACGTAGGCCAGCTCGAAGCGCGGGTGCGCGTCGATCAGTGCAACCAGTTCGGCGCCCACGTACCCGCGGGCCCCGACCAGGCCGACGGTGATGGTCGGGCCGCCGCTCACTGCACGGCCTCCAGCAGCGTAGGCACGCGGTCGCGGCAGTGCGCCACGCACCGCTCGATGGCGTCGAAATCCTCCAGCCCGATCCAGAAGGCATTCCAGCGCGCCTGCCGCACGTGGCCATCAGCCTCGGCGTAATAGAACGCGTTGACCGGGTTGCCGTGGCGCGAGCGCCAGAACAGGCGGTCGTTGTCCTCGCGCATCATCTGCCACACCGCGCGGCCCAGGCCCTCGCCCTGCGCGTCGTCCAGCACCGCGAACTTGTCCAGGTACACGCCCGCATCCTCGCGCGTGAGGATCACCGCGGCGCGGTAGTTCTCGCTGACGTAGGCGCGGTGCAGCACGGTGCGCTCGAAGTAGTCCGGCGCCAGCGTCTTGCCGAAGGCCGACTCGATCAGCGACCTCAGTCGCGGCAGGTCCAGCGACGCCCACTCGCCGGCCTGCAGCACCCGCTCGCCGCGCCGCACCAGCGTGCCGGAGCCCTTGTGGGTGAACAGCTCCTTGGCCAGCTCCGAGGGCCGCGTGATCGACACCGATGACGACAGCGGCAGCCGGTCCAGCAATTGCTTGACCTGTTCGATCTTCACGCGCATCCCGCCGTTGATCCACGGCTGCGCCATCAGGTGGTCGTACTCCGTGGACAGGTTGATCGAATCGATCACCCGGCCCTCGCCGTCCAGCAGGCCGCCGGTGCCGGTGAGGAACACGATCTTGTAGGGCTGCAGCACCTGCACCAGCTCGTTGGCGGCAAAGTCGGCGTTGATGTTGAGGATCTGCCCGCCGACGGTCTCGCCGAGGCTGGCGATCACCGGGATGGAGCCGGCCTGCAGGCTGGCCTGGATCGGCGCCAGCTCGACCCGCGCGACCTGGCCGACCAGGCCCAGCCGCTCCCGGTCCACGAAGTCGGCCTCGAACACACCCGAGACGATCGAGGTGGCGCGCGCGTCGGCGGCCTGCAGCGCCTCGACCAGCCGCAGGTTCTCGGCGTGCGCGACGCGGCGCACCACCGCGAGCGCCTCGGGCGAGGTGACGCGCAGGCCGTCCACCGTCTCCTTGTCGATACCGGCCGCGGCCATGGCCGCGTCCAGCTGCGGGCCCGCGCCATGGATCACGATGGGCGTCAGGCCGACGTCCTGCAGGAACGCCAGCGACGAGGTCAATGCCTCGAGGTCGTCACGCAGCACGGCGCCGCCCACCTTGACGACGGCGAAGCGCGCCGCGTCCAGCTGCGAGAAGCGCTTGAGGTACTGGCTGATCTCCTTGGCGCTGGCCATGGAGGACAGCAGCCGGACGATGGTCTGGCGCGTCTGCGGGTCGTGGGGGGCGGGCGTGGCGTTCATTCGTTGGGTCGGGCTTTTTTGTAGGAGCGGCTTCAGCCGCGATCCAAGGGGTCGGAAGGTTTTCGCGGCTGAAGCCGCTCCTACAGTCATGCGGCAAGAATGCGTTTGACTGATCTGGCGTAGCGTTCCAGCTGCTCCAGCGCCACCCACTCGTCGGCGGTATGCGCCTGCGCGATGTCACCGGGGCCGTAGACGATCGCCGTCAGCCCCGCGGCCGAGAACAGCGAAGCCTCGGTCCAGAAATCCACGGCGTTGCCGATCGGCAGGTCGAGCGCCTCGGCCAGGTCGCGCGCCTCCAGGCGTCGGTCCTCGGCGCTGGCGATGTCGCCCGACGGCAGCGAGGGCCCACGGAAGGTTTCCTCGTAACGCTCCACCGCGCCTGCCTCGACCAGGGTGCCGAAACGCTCGTGCAGCGTGTCGATCGACATGGAGGGCAGCGGGCGGAACCCGAAGCGCACCTGCGCGCTGGGCGCGATCATGTTGGCCTTGATGCCGCCGTCGACCTTGCCGATGTTGAAACGCAGGCCGGTCAAGCCGCCAAAGCGCTGGTGCGACTCGGCCTCGACCAGGTCCAGCGCGCGGTTGCCCCAACGCATGGCCTGGTGCAGCGCACTGGCCTGCATCGCATTGGCGCCGGAGGCATGACCCGCGACGCCGCGGAACTGCATCAGCACCGAGCTGATGCCGCGGTGAGCCAGGACGGCTTCGCAGCGGGTCGGCTCGGCCACGACCGCCTCGGTGAAGCCGTGGTCGCTGGCCAGGAACGCCGCGATGCAGCGGGCGTCGTTGGCCTCCTCGTCGGTGGAGAACAGGAACGCGGCGTCGCCCGTGGTGTCCGCTGCCGCGGCCAGCAGGCCCGCCGCCGCGCCCTTGATGTCGCAGGCGCCCAGGCCGACCGCCCGGTCCCCGGTGACGCGCAGCCGGTGCGGGTCTGCGGTCCACGCCGGCGAGTCCGGCACGGTATCCAGGTGCACGTTGAACACGCGCCGGGGGGCGCCGCGCACGGCCAGCATCGACACCGCGCCGTCGCCATGGTCGGTGACCTCGACGCGGAAGCCCGGCAACTGCGCGCGCAGGTAATCGAACATGCCGCCCGTCCCGATCGTGCGCGGCGGGTTGCGCGTATCGAAGGACACGAGGGCCTCGAGGTGGCGGAGCGTTTCGGACAGCATGTCGATACGGGGTCCTGTAGGGGCGGCTTCAGCCGCGATCGATTCTGGAGATTCGGTTCGTTGTAGGAGCGACGTCAGTCGCGAACCGGATGGTCGGTCTGACGGTGTGGTCGCGACTTACGTCGCTCCTACATTCGGGCGATATCGATAAGGGCGACGCAGCGTGATGCACACCATCTCGTGAGTGCCCATCGCGGCTGAAGCCGCTCCTGCAGGGTCGGGGTCAACCGCGGTTGACCTCGGCCCACAGCGTGCTGCTCATCCCGAACAGCTTGATGAAACCCTCGGCCTCGGCCACGCTCCAGTCCGCCGCCTGCGCGTAGGTCGCGCCCTTGGCGTTGAGGATGTGGGGCGACTCGATCGCCACCGCGCCGACGCTGCCGCCGTGGGTCTCCAGCACCACCTCGCCGTTGACGGTGGCCTGGCTGGACGCCAGGAACGCCTCCAGGTCGGTCTTCAGCGGATCGTGGAAGAAGCCCTCGTAGACCAGCTCGACCCACTTGCGCGCGACGTCGGGCTTGAAGCGGTTCTGCAGCTTGCTCAGCACCGCCTCCTCCAGCGCGCGGTGCGCGGCCAGCAGCGCGGCCAGGCCCGGCGCCTCGAAGATGATCCGACCCTTCAGGCCGATGGTCGTGTCACCGGTGTACAGGCCGCGACCGACGCCGTACTGGGCGAACAACCCGTTGAGTTTCGCCAGCAGGTCGTGCCCCGCCATGCGCTCGCCGTCCAACGACACCGCCTCGCCCTGCTCGAAGCCGATGCGCACGCGCAGCGCTTCGGCCGGCCATTCGCTGCGCGGCTTGCACCAGCCTGCCGCACCCTCGCCCGGGGCCTGCCAGCGGTCGATCTCGCCGCCCGACATGGTCAGGCCCAGCAGGTTCTCGTTGATGGTGTAGGCCTGCTGCTTGGCACGTACGCCGAACCCCCGGTCCTCGAGGTACTTCTGCTCGTACGCGCGGACCTCGGTGTGTTCCTTCTGGATCTCGCGGATCGGCGCCACGATCTCGAAATCGCCCAGCGCCTTCACCGCCAGGTCGAAGCGCACCTGGTCGTTGCCCATGCCGGTGCAGCCGTGGGCGATGGCACGCGTGCCCAGCTCGGCGCAGCGCTTGAGCGCGGCTTCGACGATCAGGTAACGGTCCGACACCAGCAGCGGGTACTGGCCCTGGTAGCCCTCGCCCGCCCATACGAAGGGCTTGACGAAGCCGTCCCAGATCGCCGGCCCGCCGTCGACGGTGACGTGCGAGGCGACGCCCAGCTCCGCTGCGCGGCCCTCGATGAAGGCGCGTTCCTCGGCGTCCACGCCGCCGGTGTCGGCGAACACGGTGTGGACGTTCCAGCCGCGCTCCTGCAGGTAGGGCACGCAGAAGCTGGTGTCGAGGCCGCCGGAGAAGGCGAGGACGATGTCGCGGTTCGTGGTCATGGGGTTTCCAGTTCGATTCGTTGTCACCCACCCGGCTGCGGGCGGCGTGGAAGGGGTTGGCCTATCGGCCGATGAGCGCGGCCATCACCGCCTTCTGGACGTGCAGGCGGTTCTCGGCCTCGTCGATGGCGATGCAGCTGGGGGCGTTCATCACCGCGTCGGTCGCCTTGACGTTGCGTCGCAGCGGCAGGCAATGGCTGAAGACGGCATCGTTGGTCAGCGCCATCTTGGCCTCGTCCACGATGAAGTGCGTGTAGCGGTCCCGGATGGGCTTTTCCGGCGCCCAGTTGCCGAAGTACGGCAGCGCGCCCCAGCTCTTGGCGTACACCACGTCGGCCCCGGCATAGGCGCTTTCGATGTCGTGGCTGACGGCCAGCGAGCCGCCGCTCTCGGCGACGTTGGCTTCGGCCCAGCCCATGTAGCGCTCGTCCAGCACGTAGTCCGGCGTCGGGCACAGCAGGGTCACGTCCATGCCCAGGCGCGTGGCGATCGTCAGCGCGGAATTGGCCACCGCGGTGTTGAGCGGCTTGGGGTGGTAGGTCCAGGTCAGCACGTACTTCCTGCCGCGCAGGTCGGTGGTGCCGAAGTGCTCCTGCAGCGCCAGCGCGTGCGCCAGCTCCTGGCAGGGGTGGGTGATCGTCTCCATGTTGATCACCGGCACCGGCGAGTAGCGCGCGAAGCTCTCCAGCACGCGGTCCTGGCGGTCGATCGACCAGTCGACGAACTTCGGGAACGCGCGCACGCCGATCAGGTCGACGTACCGGCCCAGCACGCGCGCCACTTCGGCGATGTGCTCCTCGGTGTCGCCGTCCATCACAGTGCCCAGGTCGAACTCGATCGGCCACGCGTCCTTGCCCGGCTGCAGCACGACCGCGTGGCCGCCCAGCTGGAACGCGCCCAGCTCGAAGCTGGTTCGCGTGCGCATGGACGGGTTGAAGAACACCAGCGCAATGGACCTGCCTTTCAGCGCGTCACCGAGCTTCTCGCGCTTGAAGCGCGCGGCATCGGCCAGCAACGCATCGAGGTCGGGGCGCGACCAGTCCTGGGTGTTGAGGAAGTGCCGGGGTGTTGCAAGCCGCGGGGTGGAGGTCATGGGAAATCCATCGGTGGAGGCGATGGCCGGGCTTCCCTGGAACGAAAAAACCCGGCGCGGAGGCCGGGTTCGTCGTACGACGCGGACGCGTGGAGCGCCGTTACCCAGCCAGGTTGGGGGGCAACGGTCGGCGCGCGCGCGAGGTCATGCCCGCCGCCATCCAGGCGGAGGTGATGACGTCGGCGTCGGCGCGGGTCTGGGTCATGAGGGGGCGAATGCTCGCACGCGACTGCAGGGCGCGCAAGCCGCCGGTGCGGACGGTCAGGGGACGGGGGTGCCTGCGATCGCCGGGGTGACCGACACGCGGATCCGCAGGCGGTTGCCCGGATCGTCGGGCAGGCGCGAGCGGTACTTGGCGCCCTTGTAGGCGTAGTCCACGTCGTAGGCGATGGGTCGGCGGAACTCGCGCTCGACGGGTACCGACCGGCAGGCCGGATCGGAGCCGGGGCTGGACTGCTCGCGACCCAATGCATCGCGCACGGCATCGACCACGCGGGACAGGCGGGAGGGGTCGCCGCCATCGGCACGCGGCGACTGGTCGCACTGCTCTTCCATCCGCGTGGCGGTCAGGGTCTGGTAGACCGGGGTCACGCGCAGCACGTGCGCGTAGTCGTAGCGCACGTTCTCGGTCTGGATGACGGTGTTCTGCTGGGCCACCGACGGCGCGGCGGCAAGGGACATCAGCAGGGCGGTCGTCAGGAGAAGGCGGCGCATCGGGCTCTTGGCTCGGGCAAGTCCCGGAATTGTAGGTGCAACAGGGGCTTGCGGACTGAATCGTGCCTGTCATGGCACCTGATGCGGGGCCATCGGCGGCTAGAATGGCCGGCCGTCCCGCCGCCGCCGTGTCCATGAGCCTGCACCTGTTCAACAGCCTGACCCGCCGGGTCGAACCGTTCCAGCCGGCCGACCCCGCGCGTACGACGATGTATGTCTGCGGCCCGACGGTCTACAACTACGTGCACATCGGCAATGCCCGCGGCCCGGTGGTGTTCGGCGTGCTGGCCGACCTGCTGCGCCGGCGTTTCGGCGCGTTGGCGTACGCGCGCAACATCACCGACGTCGATGACAAGATCAACGCCGCCGCGCGCGAGGCCGGGGTGCCGATCGGCGACATCACCGGGCGGTTCGCCCGGGCCTACCGCGAGGACATGGCCGCACTGGGCGTGGCACCGCCGGACCTGGAGCCCGAAGCCACCGCGCATATCGGCGAGATCATCGCGATGATCCAGCGCCTTATCGAATCGGAGCACGCCTACGCCGCCGAGGGGCACGTGCTGTTCTCGGTCGGCAGCTTCGACGGCTACGGCAAGCTGTCGCGCCGCGACACCGACGAAATGCTGGCTGGCGCGCGCGTGGACGTGGCGCCCTACAAACGCGACCCCGGCGACTTCGTGCTGTGGAAGCCGTCGACTGACGACCTGCCCGGCTGGGACTCGCCGTGGGGCCGCGGCCGGCCGGGCTGGCACATCGAATGCTCGGCGATGGCCGCCGCGCACCTGGGCGAGACCATCGACATCCATGCCGGCGGCGTCGACCTGCAGTTCCCGCATCACGAGAACGAGATCGCGCAGAGCGAGTGCGCGCACGGCGGCAAGCCGTTCGCCCGCTTCTGGATGCACAACGGCATGCTCAACTTCGGCGGCGCCAAGATGAGCAAGTCGCTGGGCAACATCGAGAAGGTCCACGACCTGGTGCGCGCGCATCCGCCCGAAGCGTTGCGCTACGCGTTGCTGTCGGCGCACTACCGCCAGCCGCTGGACTGGTCGGATGGCTTGATCGAGCAGAGCGTGCGCACGCTGGACCGGCTGTACGGCACCCTGCGCGACCTCGCGGACGTGGACGCCGCGGCGGTGATCCCGGCTGCCATCGATGCCGCACTCGACGACGACCTCAATACGCCGCAGGCGCTGGCCGAGATCGCGCGGATCGCAGGCGAGGCCCGCAAGGCGACATCCCTGGAGGCGCGCGCACGCCTGAAGTCCGAACTGCTCGGCGCCGGCCTCGCGCTCGGACTGCTGCAGCAGGATCCGGCCGCGTGGTTTTCGCGCGGGGCGGACAGCGACGACGACGCCCGCATCCAGGCGCTGATCGACGAGCGCATCGCCGCCAAGCAGTCGCGCGACTTCGCCCGCGCCGATGCCATCCGCGAGCAGCTCGCCGCCGAGGGCGTGCTGCTGGAGGACACGCCACAGGGCGTTCGGTGGAAGCGCGCCTGATCTCCAAGTGCACGTATGGGGTCCCCTCTTCTGGTTGCCAGGGAGGGGGCTTCGCGACTGACGCAAGCTCAGAGCACCCCCTCCCAACCTCCCCGGCAGGCAGAGGAAGGAGGCGTTGCGACGCGCATGCCGCCGGCGCGACGCGTAAAATCGCATCGCAATGAACACTGCCGCCGCCCCCACCAGCCCCTTCCCCATCGAACCCACCGCGACCGAGGCGCAGGCCGCGATCCGGGACGAGTTCGCCTTCTTCAGCGACTGGGCCGAGCGTTACCAGTACCTGATCGACCTGGGGCGCAAGCTGCCGGACCTGCCCGCGGAGTGGAAGACCGAGCAGCACCGTCTGCACGGCTGCCAATCGATGGTCTGGATCGTCGCCGAGGGTGATGCCGAGCGCCTGGATTTCCATGCCATCAGCGATTCCGCGATCGTCTCCGGGCTGATCTACCTCGCGTTGCGCGTGTACTCCGGCCGCAGTGCCGCCGACATCGTCGCCACCGACGCGGACTACATCGCCGACATCGGCCTGGCCAAGCACCTCTCGCCGACGCGCAGCAACGGACTGGCCGCGCTGCTGGCCTTCATCCGCGAGCGGGCCCGGGCCTACGCGTGAGCCCGCCTCCGGGCACGCCTCCGGACCCGCCGGTCGGACCTGCGGGCCCGCCCGAAGCCGGACTGCCGGGATCGGCCGCGTCGTCAGCGCCGCTGCAGGGCCCGCTGCGCAACCGCGGTTTCATCGGCCTGCTGAGCTACCGCATCCTCACGATCCTGTCGTACCAGATCGTCGCGGTGACCGTCGGTTGGCATGTCTACGAACTGACGCGCGATCCGTTCTCACTGGGTTTGATCGGGCTGGCCGAAGTGCTGCCCTACTTCTGCACCGCGCCGTTCGCGGGCTACCTCGTCGACCACCTGCCGCGGCGCAAACTCGGACTGGTGGCCTGCCTGGGCCTGGCGCTGACGGCGTCCATCCTGGTGGCGGTGGCGTGCGGCTGGATATCGACGGGTACCGCCGAGGCGCCGCGCACGTGGCCGATCTACATGGCGATCGCATTGACCGGCGTCGTGCGCGCGTTCCTCGGTCCGGTTTACAACGCGCTGTTCGCGCGCGTGCTGGCGCGCGACCAGTTCGCGCGCGGTGCGGGCGTGGGCAGCGTGGTGTTCCAGCTGGGGCTGGTGCTGGGCCCGGCGATCGGCGGCGTGTTGATCGGGTGGGCCGGCAAGGACATCGCCTATGGCACCGCCACCGGCCTGGCCGTCGCCGCGGCCGTGGCCGTCGGCGCCCTGCGCGTGACCGAGCCGCCGATACGCCTGCAGCGCGCGCCGGTGTTCGCGAGCATCCGCGAAGGCCTGCAGTTCGTGTTCGGGCACCAGATCTTGCTGGGCGCCCTGGCGCTGGACATGTTCGCGGTGCTGCTCGGCGGCGCGGTGTCGCTGCTGCCGGCTTTCATCAAGGAGATCCTGCACTACGGCCCGGAGGGGCTGGGCATCCTGCGTGCGATGCCGGCCCTCGGTGCGGTCACGGTCGGCCTCTGGCTCGCACGGCGCCCCCCGACCCGGAATGCGGGCCGGCTGTTGCTGTTCGCCGTGGCCGGCTTCGGCCTGTGCATCATCGGCTTCGGCCTGTCGACGCACTTCTGGCTGTCGGCCGCGTTCCTGCTCGGCTCGGGGCTGTGCGACGGCGTGTCGGTGGTGCTGCGCTCCACCATTCTGCAGTTGGCCACGCCGGACGACATGCGCGGCCGTGTCTCATCGATCAACGGCCTGTTCATCGGCTCGTCCAATGAACTGGGTGCGTTCTATGCCGGAACGATGGCGCGGGCGTTGGGGCTGGTGCCGGCCGTCGTGTTCGGCGGGTTCATGACGATGGCCGTGGTCGGCGTTACGTCGCGGCTCGCGCCCAGGCTGCGCAGGCTGGACCTGCGGGAGCTGCATTGAACCCAAGGCACCGGGAACCGGTGCGCTGCGCGACCTCCCGTGCACCTGGGTGCCTGGCCCTGCGACCGGCCCGCAGGTCAATGAGACAGGCCCCGCATTGCCCTCCCCCGGACGGCCACCCTCGGCGCAGCGCGCCCCAGCCGTGTGCCACTGACCGTCAAAAACAACAGACCCCGCACAGGGCGGGGTCTGTCAGGAACGCATGATGCGCGACCTCAGTCGCCCATCTGCTTCTGAAGGTGCTCCCAGCGCTCCTGCGCATCGATGGTGCGCTCTGCCGTCAGGCGCGCTTCCAGCCGCTCCAGGCCAATTTCCTCGCCGGTGTCGGCACAGAACCCGTAGTCACCGCTGTCCACGCGCTTGAGCGTGCTGTCGATCTTGCTGATCAGCTTGCGGTAGCGGTCGCGGGTGCGCAGCTCCAGCGAGTTCTCGGTCTCGCGCGTCGCGCGCTCGGCTTCGTCGCCGACATCGCGGACTTCGTCCTTGAGGTTCTCGATCGTCTGCTTGGATTCCTCGACCAGATCGGCCCGCCACTTGAGCAGACGCTGGCGGAAGTATTCGAGCTGCAACGGGCTCATGTATTCCTCGTCCGCCGCGGGCTTGTACCCGGACGGGAGGATCGGACGCCCAGTGGCGTCGTCGGTCTTGTACTGCACGACTTTCACCTTGCCTTTCGGCGCAGGTGCCTGCGGTTTTGCGGCAACGGCTACCGCCACCTTGCCGACCGGCCGCTTGACCGGGACGGACTTGGCAACGGGCGCCTTGGCGGCCGCTGTCTTGGCGGACGCCGCCGATGCGGACTGCTTGGCCGGCAGCGGCGAGGCTGCGCGGGTGGAGGACTTCTCGACCGGAGCGGTCTTGGTGGCCGGACGCGCGGCCGGCTTCTTGACGATGCCCGGCTTGGCGGTCTTGGCGGCGGGTGCCGCCTTCGGTGCGACCTTTGAGGGCGCGGCCTTCTTGGCCGCTGCCTTCGTGGCGGTCGGCTTGGCGGGCGCGGCCTTCTTCGGCGACGCCTTCTTCACCGGCGCGGCCTTCTTGGCCACCGGCTTCTTCGCCACGACGCTCTTGGCCGCCGGCTTTTTGGCCGCGGACTTCTTGGCGACCCCCTTCTTCGCGACCACTTTCTTCGCGACAGTCTTCTTGGCCGCCACCTTCTTCGGTGCGGGCTTCTTCGCAAGAGGCTTTGCGGGCGCCTTCTTCGCAGCCGCCTTCTTGGCCGGCGCCTTCTTTGCGGCCGGCTTGATCGCTTTCTTGACGGCCTTGGCGGCCTTCTTGAGTAGTTTCTTCACTGCCACGAGCGGCTGATCCTTCTGTTCCCTTGTGACGGGAAAGCGCGCTGTTATACCCTGCCCCGGCACCTGCGGCAACCGCGCTTGAACGCCGATCGCCAAGGTTTTCCGGGTCGATTCCGACCGCAGGGCGGGTGCCGGACGCGATCCGGCCCACCCGTCTCCCGACTCCAGCTGCAGGGCCGCCACGTTCCCCGCCCCGCATCGTCCACGCACGGCATTGAAGGCACCGTGATCGACCGTCTGTTCATCGCCGTGTTGCGAGGCTACAAGCGCTGGATCAGCCCGCTGCTCGGGCCACGCTGCCGGTTCCATCCCAGTTGCTCGGAATATGCGATGCAGGCCATCGCGCGGTTCGGCGTCTTGCGCGGCAGCTGGCTCGCCATGCGGCGCATCGCGCGCTGCCACCCGCTGCACCCGGGCGGCCACGATCCCGTGCCGCCGCCCTGAACACGTACACCCCATCCGCCCAATCCAGAGGCCCGACATGCCCAATACCCTGATCGTCAACGCCCGACTGGTGAACGAGGGCCGTGAGTTCGACGGCGACCTGCGAATCGAGGACGGCCGTATCGCCGAGATCGGCACCGGCCTCTCCGCGCGCAGCGGCGAGTCGGTGGTCGACGCGGCCGGCCGCCGCCTGCTGCCGGGCATGATCGACGACCAGGTGCACTTCCGCGAACCCGGCATGGAGCACAAGGCCGACATGGCGGTGGAATCGGGCGCGGCGGTCGCGGGTGGCCTGACCAGCTTCATGGACATGCCCAACACCAACCCGCCGACGCTCGATGCGGCGGCGCTGGAGGACAAGTACCGCCGCGCCGCGGGACGCGTGTGGGGCAACCACGGCTTCTATATGGGCGCCAGCAACGACAACCTGGAGGCCGTGCGAGCCATCGACCCGAAGGCCACGCCGGGCCTGAAGGTGTTCATGGGCGCCTCGACCGGCAACATGCTGGTGGACAACCCCGAGACGCTCGACGCGATCTTCCGCGACACCCCGGTGCCGATCATCACGCACTGCGAGGACACGCCGATGATCGAGACCGAGACCGCGCGCTACAAGGAAAAGTACGGCGACGACATCCCCGCTGCCTGCCATCCGGACATCCGTTCGCGCGAGGCGTGCAAGAAGTCGACGGTCCTGGCGCTGTCGCTCGCGCGCCGCCACGGCACCCGCCTGCACGTGCTGCACATCTCCACCGCCGACGAGCTGGCGCTGTTCGAGACCGGCCCGATGGTCCGCAGCGATGGCAGCCGCAAGCAGATCACCGCCGAGACCTGCATCCATTTCCTGCGCTTCGACCGCAGCGACTACGCCGCGCTCGGCCACCTCATCAAGTGCAACCCCGCGATCAAGGACGCCGAGGACCGCGAGGCGCTGATCCGGGCCGTCGCCGACGACACCATCGACGTATTGGCCACCGACCACGCCCCGCACCTGCTGGAGGAGAAGCAGCGGCCGTACACCTCCGCGCCCAGCGGGCTGCCGCTGGTGCAGTACGCGCTGACCGCCGCGCTGGAGCTGGTGCACGAGGGCCGGCTCACCACCGCACAGGTGGTGCAGAAGTTCGCCCACGCCCCGGCGCAACTGTTCGATGTCGAGGGCCGCGGGTTCCTGCGCGAAGGCTATGCCGCCGACCTGGTGCTGGTGGAGGACACGCCGTTCACCGTGCGCCGCGAGGACGTGCTGTCGAAGTGCGGCTGGTCGCCGTTCGAAGGCCGCACGTTCCATTCGCGCATCGCGTCCACCTGGGTCAATGGCGTGCTGGCGTGGGACGGTCAGCAGCTGGTCGGCTCGCCGAAGGGCCAGCGGCTGGCATTCGCCCGATGAGGCGTGCCTCGATCACCCGGCTGGGCACTGGCAGCCTGTTGCCCCTGGCACTGGCGGCCTGCGCGGCCACCGCGCAGACGACGGCACCGGGCCGACCACCGGCGCTGCCCCCTGACGGCCGTCCGATCGCACGCGCCGAGCGCGTGACCGTCGTGCCCGACCGCGTGCAGCAGGGCGGCCTCGTGGTTGGCCGTGCCCCCGCCGACGCGCGGGTGGAATACGACGGCCGCCAGCTCCACGTCACGCCGTACGGGACGTTCGTGTTCGGCGTCGGCCGCGATGCGACCGGGCCGCTGGCCGTGTCGATTACCCAACCGGATGGCCGCAGGTTGAACTACCAGGTGACCGTCGACCCGCGCGACTGGCCGGTCGAGCGGGTCGACGGCGTCCCACCGCGCACGGTGGATCCGCCGCCGGCGGTTGCCGAGCGCATCCGCCGCGAGCAGGCCGAAGTGACCGCCGCGCGCACCCGCTACGACACCCGGACGGGATTCGCCCAGGCCTTCCAGTGGCCGGTCGAGGGCCGCATCAGTGGCCGCTTCGGCAACCAGCGCGTCTACAACGGCTCGCCGGGATCTGCGCACTCGGGCATGGACATCGCCGCGGGTACCGGTACGCCGGTGAAGGCACCCGCCGCGGGCGTGGTGACGTTCGCCAAGTCCGACCTCTACCTCACGGGCGGGACCGTCCTGCTGGACCATGGCCACGGCGTGAGTTCCAACTTCCTGCACCTGTCGCGCCTGGACGTGCAGGTCGGCGACTCCGTGGAGCAGGGCCAGGTCATTGGTGCCGTGGGTGCGACGGGCCGCGCGACCGGCCCGCACCTGCACTGGGGCATGAACTGGCTGGACGTACGGATCGACCCGCTGCTGATGCTGGAGCGCGCCGGCGCGCAGTAACGCGGCCGGCGGCCGGCGTCACGACGTGACTTCGTTCGTCGGCGTCGCCTTGTGGGTGCCGGTGATGCGGGTGCCGCCGCTGACACGGTCGCGCCCGGCCGCCTTGCTGGCGTACAGCGCGGCGTCCGCGCGCTCGAGCAGCTGCTCGGCCGTCTCGCCGGGCTGCAACTGGGCAACGCCGATGCTGAGCGACGCCTGCAGCACCACCCCGTCCATCGACAGCGGGCGGCAATTGACGGCCGAACGCAGGTTTTCCGCCACGCCCATCGCCTCATGCAGTTCGGTATCGGGCAGCACCACCACCAGCTCGTCGCCGCCGTAGCGGCCGATCTGGTCGTAGGTGCGCAGGCGGTTGCGCGTGCGCAGCGCGATGATCCGCAGGCACTGGTCGCCGATGCGGTGGCCGTGCACGTCATTGATCTGCTTGAAACGGTCGATGTCGAAGAACACCACTGACAGCGGCCGGTCCAGGCGATGCGCGTCGCGTACGGCCGTCTTCAGTTGCTCCTCGATGGCCGGCCGCGACGACGCACCGGTCAGCGCGTCATAGGACGCCATCCGGCTGGCGTGGTCACGGTCCCGCCGCAGCTGCTGGAGCTGTTCGGCCAGGCCGATGGTCACCACCAGGCCGGAGAACGCCATTGCCGCGGGGAACGCGTGTGCCATCCAGGGCGGGTTGACCCATCCGCCCAGCAGTTCCCCCACTCGCAGCGACACCATCACCGCCAGCGGCAGCGACGACAGCAGCAGCAGCCGGGCCGTGCTGAACCCCTGGCGGATGGCGTTGACGGTGGCCACGATCACCGTGCCCGCCATCACCAGCACCACGATGTTGCCCACCATCGACACCCAGCGCGGCCCCAGCGCAAACGTGATGGCCAGCAGCACGGCCGCCGCGAGCGTGCAGCCGTCCAGCACGCGCTGCGCACGCGGCTGGCGGGTGCGCAGTTCCAGGTAGCTGCCGATGAAGAAGTTGCCGGCAATCACGGCCAGCAGCGCGAACAGGCGCACGGTCCGGGGGTCGGTACCGAGCAGTTCGGCCGCCGCGGGCCAGAGCCTCAACTCGCCGCCGACGGTGGCCAGGTACCCCACCTGTGCCAGCAGCGTGGCCATGAGGTAGGCATAGCTGCGCTCGCGGATACCGATCCAGAAGCCCAACGCGAGCACCGCGAGCACCAGCAGGGACACGAGCACCCCCGCGCGCCAGGCCACGTGCACCAGGTCGGCGCGGTGGACCTCCGACAACGGCTGGATGGCCACGCGCATGGGGACGCTGGCACCCCGTCCGTCCACACGCAGGTAAAGCGACTGCCCGGCCTGCAGCCCGTGGGGCAGCGGCACGACCAGCGCACGCGGGGCGTGCAGGCGGTCCATGCCCTGCCCCACCAGTGCCCGTCGCACGGGCAGGGCCTCACCGGGCCGCCAGGTTTCGATCACCGTGAGATAGGGCGAGGCGACCACCAGCTGCGGTTGGCCGGCGGGACGGGTGGTGACACCGGCCGTCAGACGCCACCAGCGCGGGCCATCGGCATCCTCGCGGATCACCCCGTGGACAGGCGCGGGTTCGAAGCGGTCCTCGAATTCGCCCGCCAGCACGCGTGCAGGCACGGGGTCGGCATCCAGCCGGGCCAGTTCGAACGGCGCGTCCGGCGTCACCGCGTGGGCAGGCACGCCGAGGGCCATCGCGAGGACCACCGCGATGGCCTGTAACCAGTGACGCGAGGGCTTCCCCATAGCCGTCCTGCATCGTGCCTTGATGGCGAGAATAGCCCAAGGCACACGGCAGCGTGACGCGTCGCACGTTCAGAATGCGACGCCTGTCTGCCGCCGGCCACCGCTCGTCGAAGGCAACCGGCAGCGGACGCCGATCAACGCAATGCGGGCGTCAGCCCCAGGTGCCGCGGCCGGTTACACGGGCCACCGCGTCATGGGCGTGCAGGCTCTCGAAATGGGCGACATCGGCCTCGAACCCCTCGACGTGGGGATCGGCCGCCAGCGCGGCAGCCACGCGGCGCGCCGCGTCCTCGCAGAACATCAGGTTCTCGGCGTTGAGCCGGGCGAAGGCCTGCTCGTCCTCGCGCTTGACCGCGGTCTGCACGGGCGTGGCGACGGCGTTCTCCATGGCGTCGATCAGCGCGGCCAGGGGCAGCTCGTCGAATTGCGGCCGCAAGGTGACACGGATATCGGCGCGGCTGCGCTGCGCGTGCGGCGTGGCGGCGAGCCCCCGCTCCGACGCGAGCCAATCGCCCACCACGGCCGGCGACATCGGGCGGGCGCCGGCGAAGTCTTCGACGAAGCGCTCGGCGTTGATCTGCCGCGACAGGGCCGCCGATGCGGGGCACGTGCTGGAGTATTCGACCGCGAAACGCAGCGCCAGGTGCAGGTGACCGTCGACAAGGCGGGCATCGATCTCGACGGGATAGCGCTTCCAACCCGCATTGCCGCTGGCCAGCGCCGGACGCAGCAGCATCTGGTCGTAGCGCAGCACCAGGCGTGCCGCCGACGACAGCCCCTTCTGCGAATCGACCAGCGACTGCAGGACACGGCGCAGGCCCGCCGGCGTCACGGCTTCGGAGGCGAATGCATCCTGCAGCATCAGGTACAGGCGCGACATGTGGATGCCACGGGCCTCGGCGCGGGTCAGGTCGACCGACACGTCCACCGAGCCCGCCACCTGGATCGGTTCACCACCGTGCCCGCCCACGCGCAGCGGCAGCGCGATGTTGGCCATGCCGACCCAGTCGAGCGGACGCGCGGCCGCGGCCGCCTCGTGGGCGACATCGGGCAGGCGGCGGGGGGCGCTGGGATTGCTCATGGACAGGACACGTGGGGACTCGGCGGCGGGTTCGCAACGCCAGACATTCTAACGGGCCGGCTCCACGTGCCCCGGCCGGGCGCTGCAACGGTCAGTTCCGGGCCGCCCGCCACGCCTGCCACAGCGCGCGCCACGTGGGCACGGGCATTGCCGCGTCGCCGCGGGTTATCCGCTCGCGTGCCAGCGCAGTCCACAGACGGCGCGGCCGGGTGCCACGTGCCGGCGGCCAATGCGCCCGCAGATGGTGCGCCCAGCGCTCGCGCCCGCCGTCGCCACCCTCGCCGCCCACGCGCCAGGACAACGGCACGTGCGCATCGCCGGCCTGCTGGAAGCGCACCTGCTGCAGGCAGGCCATGACCGCGGCCACGGTGCCGGGATCCGGCGCCGGTTCACGGTCGGAGCGCTCAAAGAGCGCGTCCTCGATCATGGTCAGCGCCCGGGCAAAGGGCGCCAATGCGGACGCCGCCTCTTCGGGGTCGCGCGGGCGTTCGCGACTGGCGGCCAATGTGGGGAGCGCCGCGGCGAGGGTCGGCCACGGGGCACTGCGCGCCTGTAGGACCAGCCCCAGGGGGTGGCGGCGCATGCCGCGGCCCCACCCGGCCAGCTCCTCCGCCCACCACGCCAGCTTCGCCTCACCCGGGCGCGCGTCGCTGCCACCCCACGCTGCGTCGGTCAGCTCCTGCTGCAATGCCGCCCAAGCCAGGGCCACGGGTCGCTGTGCGGGCGGGACGAATACTTCGGCGACGGTCCACTCCGGCCAGCGTGCACGCCACTTGCCGATGAAGCTCTCCAGCGCTTCGTGTTCCGCGCCGAATGCCGACCCCGGCCGTTCCGCGCTCACCGGGCCACCGGCCACGCCGCCGCGTGGCACAGGTCGGCGGGCTGCTCGACCAGCACGTCGCCGCGCCAGGCGACCGGGTCGTCGTCCGGCAGGCGATAGCCCCACAGCGCCACCACCGACGGCATGCCCGCCGCGCGCGCGGCCGCGATGTCGCGCTCGTCGTCACCGACGTAAACGCATGTCCGGGGCGCCACGCCGAGGCGTTCGGCCGCGACCACCAACGGCAACGGATCGGGTTTGCGTACCGCGAGCGTGTCGCCGCCGATGAGCACAGCGCAACGCGACTCCCACCCGAGCGCGGGCATCAGTTGCCGGGCTAGGTATTCGGGCTTGTTGGTGACGATGCCCCAGCGGCTGCCTGCGCCTTCCAGCTCGGCGAGCATCGCCTCGATGCCATCGAACGCGCCGCCATGCCGGCCCAACTCCCGCTCGTAGGCATCGAGGAAGGCGGGGACGTGCCGCTCCCGCTCCTCCGCATCCCATTCGGGGAAGGCGACCGAGAGCATCGCGCGCGCGCCCTTCGATACCTGCGGGCGCAGATCGTCCAGCCGCATCGGCCCGACATCGCGGCCGGCGCGCATGGCGTTGATCGCCGCCAGCATGTCGGGCGCGCTGTCGAGCAGGGTGCCGTCCAGGTCGAACAGGGCTACGGAGGGAAAGGGCATGGGATCGTGGACCGGGGAAGCGGGAATGGATCGGAGCGTTGCGGAGGAAGCCGACAGCGGCGTCGAACGTTCGGATGATTGCGCGGCAGCGGCGCCTGGCCTGCGCCGACCCGGCGCTTTGGCGGCGAAGGCCGCTCCCGGAGGAGCGCGCGTGCCATAGGACCGTTTTCAGCTGCGATTCGTCCCGGCGGTGTGCGGGCACTGCCACGCAACGCGCGTCGGCAACCGCCGGGCACCCTACCCTTTCACCGCGCAGGCCAGGTAGTTCACGTCCGTGCGCGAAATCCGCCGCGCCGCGTTGCGCCACGGCTCGTACATCAGCCCGCTGACGTCCTCAAGCTGCAAGCCGGCGGCACGCAGCCAGGCGGCCAGCTCGGAGGGCTTGATGAAGTCGCGGTACTGGTGCGTGCCCTTGGGCAGCAAGCGGGCGATGTATTCGGCGCCGACGATGGCCAGCGCGAACGCGGCCGGCGTGCGGTTGAGGGTCGACAGGAACAGCCGCCCGCCGGGCTTCAGCAACGTGGCGCAGGCCGAGACGATCGCCGCCGGGTCCGGCACGTGCTCGAGCATCTCCATGCAGGTGATGGCGTCGAAGGTGCCGGGCTGTTCGGCGGCCAACGCCTCCACCGCCTGCAGCCGGTAGTCGACCTGCACGCCGCTCTCCAGCCCGTGCAGCCGCGCCACCTTGACCAGCTCGGGCGCCAGGTCGATGGCGGTCACCCGCGCGCCGCGTCGGGCCAGCGCCTCGCTCAGCAGCCCGCCACCGCAGCCGACGTCCAGCACCGTGCTGCCCGCCAGATGGACGCGTTCGGTCACGTACTCCACGCGGGGGGCGTTGAGCGCGTGCAGCGCCTTCTGGGGACCGTCCGGGTCCCACCAGCGGTTGGCAAGCGCGCCGAATTTGTCCAGTTCGGCCTGGCTGAAGTTGTCGGACGGGGTCTGCTGCGATGCGGTCACGTTGAGGCTCTCTCTGTCATCCCGGACGCCCGGCGGCGGGTTGCGTCCGATCGGATGGAAGCGGACAGCGGCGCCCTCACTGCACCGGTGACGGCACAAACCGGACGGTTGGTATCAGGACGCATGGATGCCGGCGATCCGGCTGCGCCACTGCCGCGCGTTGGCGATGAGCGCGTCCACGTCCATGTCGACCAGCACGCGCCCGCGAAGCTTGGCATGGCCGCCGATCCAGACGTCGGTCACGAGGTGCCGGCCACTGGCATAGACCAGTTGCGACACCACGTGGTGCAGCGGTTGTGTTTCGAGCGTCGACAGGTCGATGCACGCGAGGTCGGCCTGCTTGCCGGGCTCGATCGAACCGATCTTCGAATCCAGGCCCATCGCGCGCGCGCCGCCCAGGGTGGCGGCACGCAGGGCGGTAGCGCTGTCGAGCGCGGTGGCGTCGCGGGCGACGGCCTTGGCCAGCTGCGCGGCGGTGCGGGTCTCGCCGATCATGTCCAGGTCGTTGTTGCTGGCGCAGCCGTCGGTGCCGATGGCCAGGTTGATGCCGGCGCGCTCGATCGCGCACGCCGGGCAGAACCCCGAGGCCAGCTTGAGGTTGGACTCCGGGCAATGCACCACGCTGACGCCGCGCTCGGCGCACAGGTGGATCTCGGCGTCGGTGAGCTGCGTCATGTGCACGGCAATCAGGCGGTCGTTCACCAGCCCAAGGCGGTCCAGCCGCGCCAGCGGGCGCTGGCCGTGGTCGCGCAGGGAGTCCTCGATTTCCTGCGCGGTCTCGTGCGTGTGCAGGTGCACCGGCAGGTCGAGCTGGTCGGCCAGCATGCGGATGCGCTCGAAGTTGGCGTCCGACACGGTGTACGGCGCGTGTGGCGCGAATGCCGTCGACACGAGTGCATCGTCGCGCCACTGGTCATGCACCTCGCCAGCGCGGTCGAAGTACTCGTCGGACGTCTTCGCCCACGCGGTGGGGAAGTCGATCACCGGCAGGCCCACCATCGCTCGGAAGCCGTGGCGCTTGTAGGTGGCCGCCTGCACGTCAGGGAAGAAGTAGTTCTCGTTGGCGCACGTGGTGCCGCCGCGCAGCATCTCGGCGATGGCAAGTGTCACGCCGTCGGCGACGAACTCCGGACCGATCACCGCCGCCTCCACCGGCCAGATGTGGCCCTGAAGCCATTCCATCAGCGGCAGGTCGTCGGCGATGCCGCGCAACAGCGTCATCGGGTTGTGCGTGTGCGCGTTGACCAGGCCTGGAATCAATGCCGACTCGGGCCGGCTGACCGTCTCGCGCGGGGCGAAGCGGGCCCGCGCCTGGTCGGTCGGCAACACGGCCTGGATCACGCCGCCGGTCACGGCCACGGCGTGGTCTTCCAGCACCACGGCATGCGGTTCGACGGGCACCACCCAGCCGGCTTCGATCAACAGGTCGCAGGTCTGGGGGGTGTGGTCTTCGGTCATGCCGATCTCATTCGAAACTCAGGGGTTGCCTCGGCGCCTCGCCCCTCCTCCCGGGGAGAAGGGACAGCGCTGTCGGATCGCGACGTTCGTCGGGATGACGATCCGGCGACGCCATCACCGCTGCACGGCGTTACGGGTCGTCACTTCACGCGGCTGACGTACTCGCCCGAGCGGGTGTCGACCTTGATGATCTCGTCCTGGTTGACGAACAGCGGCACGCGCACCACTGCACCCGTCTCCAGGGTGGCCGGCTTGCCGCCGCCGCCCGAGGTGTCGCCACGCACGCCCGGATCGGTTTCGGTGATCTTGAGCTCGACGAAGTTCGGCGGCGTCACCTGGATCGGCACGCCGTTCCAGAGCGTGACCACGCACTGCTCCTCGCCCTTGAGGAACTTGCGCGCATCGCCCACGCCGGCCTCGTCGGCCTGCACCTGCTCGAAGCTCTCCGGATTCATGAAGTGCCAGTACTCGCCGTCGGCGTACAGGAACTGCATGTCGGTATCGACCACGTCGGCCGCTTCCAGCGAATCGGTCGCCTTCATCGTCAACTCGACCACCCGGCCGGACTTGATGAAGCGGTACTTGACGCGGGTGAAGGCCTGGCCCTTGCCCGGCTTGACGTACTCGGTGTCGGTGATGATGCACGGCTCGTTGTTGACGAGGATCTTCATCCCGTTCTTGACGTCGTTCATGCCATAGC
>CBIHLN010000029.1:0-28624 GCA_966210725.1 uncultured Lysobacter sp.
GGGACGTGGCGCGCGAGTACTACTACAACGACGCCGGCGCGCAGATCGACAACCTTGCGCTGTCGGTGCAGGCGCGCGCGCAGGGCCGCGGCCCCGACGACGCCGACTGGCCGGCCGACGGCTACCGCGGCGACTACATCAAGGACGTCGCCGCCGCCTACCTGCGCGGCGACACCGTCGAGTTCGAGGACCACGCCGTCACCGGCGCGAAGGACCCGGCCGACCTCGACGCCATCCGACGCTTCGCCGTGGCGTGGCTGCGCCGCGAGCAGAACGACGACCTCGGCGCGTTCGGCGTCGGCTTCGACGTGTACTTCCTGGAGTCGTCTCTGTACGCCGACGGCAAGGTGGAGGAGACCGTGCGCGAGCTGATCGCCCACGGCCACACCTACGAGGAGGGCGGCGCGCTGTGGCTGCGGTCGACCGGTTTCGGCGACGACAAGGACCGCGTGATGCGCAAGTCCGACGGCAGCTACACCTACTTCGTGCCGGACGTCGCCTACCACCTGTCGAAGTGGCAGCGCGGCTATGAGCGCGCCATCACCGAGCTGGGCGCCGACCACCACGGCAGCCTGGCCCGCGTGCGCGCCGGCCTGCAGGCACTCGACGCCGGCATCCCGCAGGGCTGGCCGGAGTACGTGCTGCACCAGATGGTCACGGTGATGCGTGGCGGCGAGGAGGTGAAGCTGTCCAAACGTGCCGGCAGCTACCTCACGCTGCGCGACCTCATCGACGAGGCCGGCCGCGACGCCACGCGCTGGTTCCTGGTCGCGCGCAAGCCCGACTCGCAGCTGACGTTCGACATCGACCTGGCGCGCAGCCAGTCGCTCGACAACCCGGTGTACTACGTACAGGTTTCGCATGCGCGCATGTGCGGGCTGATGCGGCAGCTGGCCGAGCGCGGGCTCACGTACGACGCCACGCTGGGCCTGTCGCGCCCGCTGGAGGACGACGACGCCACCGCCGAGCTCGTCGCCACGCTGCTGCGCTACCCCGAGGTGGTGGAAACGGCCGGCCGCGACCTCGAGCCGCACCAGGTCGCCGCCTACCTGCTGGAACTCGCGCAGTCGTTCCAGAGCTACTACAACGACCACCAGTTCCTGGTCGACGACGCCGGCCTGCGCAGCGCGCGGCTGGTGCTGGCGCAGGCCGCGCGGCAAACGCTCGCCAACGGCCTGTCGCTGCTCGGCGTCAATTCGCCCGAGGCGATGTAACCGCCCGGGCCACGCGCGCCGGAGGCTTCGCCGGCGCCGCGGCACCTTGACTTAGACTGGCACCCACGATTGGCACCCCACCCGGATCGCGCGCTCGCGGCCGGCTATCGGCACGAGGACACGCACTTGGCAGCACGACGCGGCAAGACCCAGGCTCGACGCAACTCCGGCTCGCAGGGCCTCCCCGGCTGGGCATGGATGGTGCTGGGCATCGTGCTGACGGTGATCGTGGTGCTGGCCGCGCCGAAGCTGCTCAAGTCCGACGGCGACGGCTTCTTCCGGCCGCGGCCCAACCCGGATGCGCAGCCCGCGCCCGTGAGCAGCGGCGGTGACGACATCACGGTCGATGAACCGGGTGCGGGAGTCGAGCCGGATGACGCGGCGCCCGACGAGGAGCGCGAGTACGACTTCTACACCCTGCTGCCGGGCAAGGAAGTGCCGCTGAGCGATGCCGAGCTGGCCGCCACCGAGCGCGCCGAGGAGCAGCGCCTGCAGGCCCTGCAGGACGCGCAAACGACGCGCGACGATCCGCTGCCTGCGCCCGTCGATACCACGCCGGCCCCGGCCGCACCGCCCGCCGAGACGGCGACGGTGGCGGCGGCCCCCGCCAGCGCGACCGCCGCCGGTGCCGGCGACGGCAGCCGCTACCTGCTGCAGGCCGGCGCGTTCCAGGCATCGGGCCAAGCCGAGGAGCTCAAGGCCCGCATCGCCCTGCTGGGGCTGGGTGCGCGCGTGGAGTCGGCGCAGATCGACGGCAAGACCGTCTACCGCGTGCGCATGGGGCCCTACGGCACCGCCACCGACCTGGCCGAGGCCAAGCGCAAGCTGTCCAGCGGCGGACTGGACTCGCTGGCGATCAAGGTGCAATAGCGCAGCAACGGCGGGACACCGGACTTCCCTTCGCTCCGGTGCCCATCTGTGTCATCGCGTCCGATCTGTATGACGGCGGGCGGGATGACGGCGGGCGGACCCATTCCTTAGACTCGCCGGACTCACGCACCGGGGACTGCGCATGCCTGCCTTCCGACTCGATACCCGCACGCTGACCGGCGGCGTGGTGGCGCTGGGCCTGCTGCTCGCGTTCGACCTGTTCGCTTCGCTCGCTGACGCCGGCTTCGACGCCGACGTGCGCACGCCCCTGGGCCCGTTCTCGCTGGTCACGCTCGCGGTGACCTTCGTGGCCATGGGCGCCGGCGGCTGGGTGGCGCGTCGCGGCTTCATCGCGGTGGCACTGGTGCTGACGGCACTGACCTGGGTGGCCGTGGTGGTCACGCTGCTGGCGATCGCCGGCCCTGGCAGCCCCGCGCCGATGCACAGCGTCGGCGGGGTGCTGCGCTACAACGCCGCGGCGATCGTGCTCGGCCTGGCGGTGGCCGCGCTGGGGGCGTGGGCCGGTCAGCGTCTGGCCCGACGGCGTGCGATGGCCTCGGGGACGGCCTAGCCACGGCCGCGGCGGCGGCCCCGTCAGCCGCCCCGCTTCAACCGGATCAATGCCGACGTGTCGGCATCGCCATGGCCGCGCTCGACCAGCTCGGCGTAGTCGGCCGTGGCCTGGTCGAGCACGGTGGTGCGGATGCCCGTCTCGCGCGCGACCTGCTGCACGATGCGCAGGTCCTTGAGCATGTGCGCGGACTTGAAGCCCGGGGTGAACTCGTCGCGCAGCATCGTCGCGCCGCGCTTGTCGAGGAACCAGTTGCCGGCCGCGCCGGCCATCAGCGTCGGGATCAGGCGCTCCGCGTCCAGGCCCAGCTTCTCGGCCAGCGCCAGGCCTTCGCATACGGCCTCATTGATGCCCGCCACCAGCACCTGGTTGACGGACTTGGTGGCCTGGCCGGCGCCGGTGTCGCCCATGTGCGCGATGCGCGCGGCGTACGCCTCCAGCACCGGGCGCGCCTGCTCGACGGCCGACTCGTCGCCGCCGGCCATGATCGACAGGCGTCCGGCGCGGGCGCCTTCGACGCCCCCCGACACCGGTGCATCGACAAACCCGATGCCTTCCACCGCCAGCATCGCCGCCGCGCGCCGCGCGGTCTGCACCGACACGGTGGAATGGTCGATGACGAGCGCGCCGCGCTTGAGCACCTTGGCCAGCGCGGCGACGTTCTCCAGCACGTCCGCGTCCAGCGACACGCACAGCGCGACGACGTCGCAATCGGCGAAGTTGTCGGCCGAGCGCGCCACGCGCACGCCGAACTCACTGGCCAAGGCCTCGGCCTTGGACTGGGTGCGGTTGGCGACCACCACCAGCGCGCCGCGGGCGTGCAGGTGGCGGGCCATCGGCGCGCCCATGGCGCCCAGCCCGATGAAGCCGGTGCGGGGGGTGGCGGGCGTGTCGATCGATTGGGTCATGGTTCGGTCCTGCGATGCGCGGCCGGGCCGCGCGGGTTATCCAAGGGAACAACGCGGCGACCGCGGCCGATCGGCCCCGGACCATCCGGAGCCGCCGCGGCGGTGCCACGATCGGGTCGTGCCGGCCGGGGCCGGCAGGGGCGGTCAATCGGTGGTGGCCTCGTCCAGCGGGGTGTCGTCCAGGTACGTGTACCCGGTGAGGCCGGTTTCAAGCGCGGCGGCCAGCCGCCGCGCCTCGTCACCGGGCAGGCCGGCGGCATCGACGCGGGCGCGGTACGCCGCGCGCAGGTCGTCCAGGCCATAGCCGACGTAGTCCAGCATCACGTCGGTGGTATCGCCGCTGCGCTGCTGCACCAGCCGGTAGCCGTCACCGGACGCATCCACGCGCACTTCCACCGCGTCGGTGTCGCCGAACAGGTTGTGGATGTCGCCGAGGATCTCCTGGTACGCACCCACCAGGAAGAAGCCCAGCCGGTAGGCCTCGCCCGGCTTCAGTGCGTGCATCGGCAGCGAGGTGTTGAGCGACTCGTTCTCCACGTACGTGTCGATGCGGCCGTCGGAGTCGCAGGTCAGGTCGGCGATCACGCCGCGCCGCGCCGGCACCTCGTCCAGGCGCTCGATCGGCACGATCGGGAACACCTGCTGGATCGCCCACACGTCGGGCATCGACTCGAACACGCTGAAGTTGACGAAGTACTTGTCGACGAGGCGCTGGTTGAGCTCGTCCAGCACCGGCTGGTGGCTCTTCTCGCCCGCGCTGAGGCGGCCGCGCACGCCATGGGCGATGGCGTAGAACAGGTCGTCGATGCGCGCACGGTGCACCAGGTCGATCTGCCCCAGCGCGTACGCCGACAGTCCCTCGTTGTGGTGGTGCACGGCCTCGTGGAACAGCTCCACCGCCGGGCGCTGGCCCAGCTCGTCGTGGATCTCGCGCAGGTGGCGCACGACGGCCGGCTCGTCGTCATGGATGTCGGGCACGCGGCCCTCGGGCGCACGCTCGACTTCCGAGACGTTGGCCACCAGCACGGCGTGGTGCGCGGTCATCGCGCGGCCGCATTCGGTGACGATGCGCGGCGGCGGCAGGCCGTGCTCCTCGCAGGCCTCGGCCAGCGGCTGCACGATGTTGGCGGCGTACTGGCCCAGGCCGTAGTTGATCGAGTAGTAGCTGCGCGAGCGCGTGCCTTCGTAGTCGATGCCCAGGCCGCCGCCGACGTCCATGTAGCGCACCTTCGCGCCCAGCTTCGACAGCTCGACGAAATAGCGCGTGGCCTCGCGCATGCCGCTGGCGATGTCGCGCACGTTGGAGATCTGGCTGCCCATGTGGAAATGCAGCAGCTGCAGGCAGTCGGCCATGCCGGCGTCGCGCAGGCGCTTCCACAGGTCCAGCACCTGGCGCGGGCTGAGGCCGAACTTGGCCTTGTCGCCGCCGCTGTTCTGCCACTTGCCCGCGCCCAGCGAGGCCAGCCGCATGCGCACGCCGAGGCCGGGCTTCACGTCCAGCGCGGCCGCTTCTTCCATGACCAGCGACAGCTCGGACGGCTTCTCGACGACGATGAAGGTCTCCAGCCCGAGCTTGCGGCCGATCAGCGCCAGGCGGATGTACTCACGATCCTTGTAGCCGTTGCAGACGATCAGGCCGCCGGGCTGGCTCAGCGCCAGCACCGCCATCAGCTCGGGCTTGCTGCCGGCCTCCAGGCCGAAGGCGGCCTGCGGATGCGCGGGGTCGGCCGCGCCGCGCTCGGCCAGGGTGCCGGCCACGCCGCGGTGCTGGTTGACCTTGATCGGGTACACCGCGGTGTAGCCGCCGGCGTAGCTCCAGTCGGCCATGGCCTGGCCGAAGGCGCGCTGCAGCTTGCCCAGGCGGTCGCCGAGGATGTCCGGGAAACGCACCAGCAGGGGCAGGCGGGCGCCGTCCGCGCGCGCGGCATCGACCACGTCGGGCAGCGCGACGGTCGGGCCGGCCTCGCCACGCGGGCGCACGACCACCCGGCCGGCGCCGTCGACGTCGAAATACCCCTCGCTCCAGTGCGGGACGGAGTAGGTGGCGCGGGCCTGATCGATCGACCAGTCGGACATCGGCGGGGACCGGGGGTGTCGGGGGGAGGCGCATTCTACAGGCACCCCCGCGGCCGGCCCGTGTCGCCGCTCCAGGGCCGCCGGTGCGCCGTGACCCGATGACCATGCGCGCTTCGCTACAATCCGCGCCCTTTCGTTTCCCACGCCGCGGGCCGCGCCCGCCGCGCCCACCACAGGACCGCCCCATGACCGAGCCCACCTGGCACTACGAGAACTTCGACACCACCGGTTCGGCCATCGGCTACCGCGTGACGCGCAAGCTCGACGAGGTGCAGTCGGACTTCCAGAAGATCGAGATCTTCGAGACCACCGACTGGGGCAACCTCATGCTGATCGACGGCGCGGTGATGCTCACCACGCGCGACAACTTCCTCTACCACGAGATGATGTCGCACCCGGCGCTGTTCACCCATGCCGCGCCGAAGAACGTCGTGATCATCGGCGGCGGCGACTGCGGCACGCTGCGCGAGGTGCTCAAGCACTCGGGCGTGCAGCGCGCGGTGCAGTGCGACATCGACGAGCAGGTCACGCGCATGGCCGAGAAGTGGTTCCCGGAGCTGTGCGACTCCAACGATGATGCGCGCGCGCAGCTGCTGTTCGACGACGGCGTGGCGTACATGAAGAACTGCGAGGCCAGCAGCGTCGACGTGGTGATCGTGGATTCCACCGACCCGGTCGGCCCGGCCGAGGGCCTGTTCAACAAGGCTTTCTACGAGAGCTGTTTCCGGGCGCTGAAGGACGACGGCATCCTGGTGCAGCAGTCCGAGTCGCCCCTGGCGCTGCTCGACCTCATCAAGGCCATGCGCACCGAGATGGGCAAGGCGGGCTTCGACAGCTTCCAGACCCTGCCCTTCCCGCAGCCGTGTTACCCGACCGGCTGGTGGAGCTGCACGCTGGCGCGCAAGGGCGGCCGCGGGTTCGACTTCCGCGAGGCCGATGCGCGCGGCAAGGCGTTCGATACGAAGTACTACAGCGCCGATACCCACCGCGGCGCGCAGGCGCTGCCGCCGTTCGTGGCGCAGGCGCTGGGCGGCTGATCAGCCCCGGCCTCCGGCGCGAGCCGCCGCACACGGGCGTAACGGCACGCGGGGACAGGGCAATCCATCCAAAGCTGCCATCCCGGTCCCGTGCAGGTCGGGCGGAGGGGGACGATCGCCGCCCAGCGGCGGTGGGCGCCGCGAGCGCGCGCGGCGTACCGGACTACAACGCGTCCGCGTCCAGCTCGCCGGTGCGGATACGCACGGCCCGGTCCAGCTCGTAGACGAAGATCTTGCCGTCGCCGATCTTGCCGGTGCCGGCGGCCTTCATGATCGCCTCGACCACGGTGTCGGCCTGCTCATCGGTGACGGCAACTTCCAGTTTGATCTTCGGCAGGAAGTCGACCACGTACTCGGCACCCCGGTAGAGCTCGGTATGGCCCTTCTGCCGCCCGAACCCCTTCACCTCGGTGGCGGTGATGCCGGCCACACCGGCCTCCGCCAGCGCCTCGCGGACGTCGTCGAGCTTGAACGGCTTGATCACGGCCATGACCATCTTCATCGGCGTCTCCGGGTGCCTTGCGTGCGGCGCGCAGGATAGCGCGAAGCTCACGCGTCGCTGTCGCGGGGCCGGGTTAAAGTGCGCGGCCCCGCCAGCCGTTGCGGACTTCCCCGACACCCGGGAGCGCCTGCGGCCGATGGCCGCGCCGCGGCGCGTTCGACACGCTGCGGGGCCGCGCCACTGGAGATTCCCACGCCATGATCGACCTCAACCCCATCGACGACCTCGCCCGCCGCCTCAGCAACCTGGTGCCACCGGGCCTGCGTGAGGGCCGCGAGGAGCTGCAGCAGAACTTCCGCTCGGTGCTGCAGTCGGGGCTGGCCAAGCTCGACCTGGTGACGCGCGAGGAGTTCGAAGTGCAGCGCGCGGTGCTGCTGCGCACGCGCGAGAAGCTGGAGGCGCTGGAGCGCACCGTCGCCGCGCTGGAGGCCGGCCCGCCGGCCCGCCGCGCGGGCGACACCCCCAACGCCTGAGGCGTACCCGATGAACCTGGCGGTGGTGCACAGCCGTGCACGCACCGGCGTGCGCGCGCCGGACGTGCGGGTGGAGGTGCACCTGGGAGGCGGGCTGCCGTCCATGTCGATCGTGGGCCTGCCGGAGGCGGCGGTGCGCGAGTCCAAGGACCGCGTGCGCGCGGCCATCCAGTGCGCCCAGTTCGAATTCCCGCAGCGGCGGATCACGGTGAACCTCGCGCCGGCGGACCTGCCAAAGGACGGCGGGCGCTTCGACCTGCCGATCGCGCTGGGCATCCTGGCGGCCAGCGGCCAGGTGCCGCTGGAGGCCCTGCGCGGGGTCGAGTTCCTCGGCGAGCTGGGCTTGACCGGCGAGCTGCGCGCGGTGGACGGCGTGCTGCCGGCGGCGATCGCCGCCGCCGACGCGGGGCATCGCCTCGTGGTGCCCGCCGGCAACGGGCCCGAGGCGGCGCTGGCCGGTCGCGTCGAGGCCCGCACTGCGCGCACGCTGCTGGAGGTTTGCGCCATGCTGGGCGGGCAGAAGTCCCTGCCCGAGGCCGTGGCGCCGGCACAGACACGCGACGCCGGGCCTGACCTCGCGGACGTGCGTGGCCAGGCCCACGCGCGACGCGCGCTGGAGATCGCCGCCGCCGGCGGGCACCACCTGCTGCTGGTCGGCCCGCCCGGCTGTGGCAAGACGCTGCTGGCCTCGCGCCTGACCGGCCTGCTGCCCGAGGCGAGTGAGGACGAAGCCTTGGAGAGCGCGGCGATCGCCTCCATCAGCGGCCGCGGGCTGGACCCGGCACGCTGGCGCCAGCGGCCCTACCGGAGCCCGCACCACACGGCCAGTGCGGTCGCGCTGGTCGGGGGCGGCGCGCTGCCGCGGCCGGGCGAGATTTCGCTGGCCCACCAGGGCGTGCTGTTCCTGGATGAGCTGCCCGAGTGGGACCGACACGCGCTTGAGGTCCTGCGCGAGCCGCTGGAGTCGGGCGTGGTCACCGTGTCGCGCGCGGCGCGCACCGCCGAGTTCCCGGCGCGGTTCCAACTGGTAGCGGCGATGAACCCGTGTCCGTGCGGATGGGCCGGCGACCCCAGCGCGCGCTGCCGCTGCAGCAGCGACGCCATCCGCCGCTACCGCGGCCGCATCTCCAGCCCGTTGCTGGACCGGATCGACCTGCAGATCGAAGTGCCGCGCCTGCCGCCGTCCGAGTTGCGCGCCGATGCGCCGCCCGGCGAGTCCTCGGCCGAGGTGCGCGCACGGGTCGAAGCCGCGCGCGCGTTGCAGCACATGCGCGGCGGCATCACCAACGCGCGCATGCCACAGGCGCTGCTCAACACCACATGCGTGCTGTCAGCCGCCGACCAGGCCCTGCTCGAACGGGCCGTCGACACGCTGCAACTGTCGGCCCGGTCGATGCACCGGATCCTGCGGGTGGCGCGGACGATTGCCGACCTGGCGGGCAGCGAACGCATTGTCACGACGCACTTGAGCGAGGCAATTGGTTACCGCAAAGGCTTGGCCTGAGGCATCTGACTTGCCATTCAACTTGCGAGTGCCTTGGTAAGTTGCCTGCAGTCAGCCTCCTTGGCCGGCGACCGACTCCCCTTCGAGCCCTGACACAGCCCCAAGAACTGCTGTAACGCTTCCGCGCGCGTCCCACACATGCCCCGCAGGGTCCAGCTCGGCCGTCTCCATGACCTGCGCGCGCCAGCCGAAGCCGCAGATGGCCAGGGCGCCCTGATGAATCGGGTCCAGCCCGAAGGCCTCCTCGATCTGCACTTCGTTGATGGCGCCGGTGATGAACGCACCCAGCCCGGCCTCGGTGGCCGACAGGTACAGCGTTTGCGACAGGTGGCCGGCTTCCAGGGCGACCACGCGGTAGCCCTTCGCGTGGTGGCGGTATTTCCAGAACGTGCGGTCGAAGCGCGGCGCGAGGATCACCAGCACGTGCGCGTCGGCGAACCAGTGCTGCTGGGCGACCATGTCCATGACGAAGCCGCGCAACCCGTCGCCCTCCCAGCTGCGGCCCTCGGGTACGGGTAGCGGTTCCAGCGCATGCGCGGTGGCCTGGTAGTGGTACAGGCCCGGCGTCACGCCCTCGACATGCTGGACGATGAGGTAGCACTCCATCGGGTGCAGCCCGCCGCCGGAGGGCACGTTCTTCTTGAGGAACACCAGGTCGTCGCTGACCCGCACCTGGGCCTGCGCGGCGAACACACGCTGCAGCAATTGGGCGAACTGCTGGAACGGCACCTTGCGCTGCGCGTCGAAGTTGCGGCAGGTCGCGCGCCGCGCCAGCAGGGCATCGAAGTCGTTGGGCGGGATGCGCGGCAGCGTGACCAGAGGCAGCTGGGAATGTCCCGTGTGCGGCGGCGGAGGCCCGAACGCGTCGCGCAACTGGAGTGCAGTCTCCGCTTTCTGATCCCTGAGACTACGAACCGAGTCAACAGAATCCCATCGCGTGAATACGCTCATCAGCGCACCGATAGGATGCCAGTGGACCGACCTGAGCTTTTCATCCCGAGCCCGGCTGGAGCGTCGGGATTCTTCATCACTCAGCACGAGGCCCTTTTCCAGTAGGCGTTCAAGAACTTCGGAAGAGATGTCGGCGAGGCTGCCGGTGCTCGTCCACATCGATGGACTTAATAGTCCAAGCGCGTCTCTTTCAGCGACAGTTATTTCAATCGCAGCAAGGAGATGGGGGGCATGGGCGATCCACTCGCATCTCCTTCCCAAGCCCACCCCGCCAGTCAAGATGCTCTCGATATCGAATCTGGTTGCCTCTCTGGCTTCAATGAAAAGCACGGCGCATCGTCGAACGCGCATCCAATACGGACTCCCATAAAGCAAGATGCCCCACGAGTGGAGCGGACTGAAGACTCCGCTTCATTGACCCCAATTAAGGGTTGAGGCAGGCTCGCGTGCGCCGCCCTGCCACATACCTTCCGGGTGCGGCAGCCAGCGTCGATGCTTTTCATCCATTCGGATTGATGTCCAACGGCAACTACAGGGGTTTGTGGAACATGGCCAACAACGAGTCGGAACACCCGCCTGTCGATCCGCAGGTTGCGGAAAGGCTTCTAGCGCTCCTCAGCAGCGACGATGCGTATCGCAGTCGCTTCTCCAAGGACCCCACAGCCGCCTTGGCGGAGGTCGGCCATCGTCTACCGGAGGGCGTAGAGCCACTATGTATGTCTACCAATCAACTGGCACCGAAAGAGGAAATTGCCGCGGCACATGAGCAATTGAAATCGTTCTTGATGTCCTCGGCGGCGTACAACATTCCTCACTGTCTGGAAGCAGGCAAGATTTCTTCGGCTCTGCCCCGCAAATAGCGGGGTGTTGCGTCGGCCCAAGCTTCAAGGAAGCGCGACGCATACCGTTGCGCTTCTTCTTTTCTACCAAGACCAAGAAGGGACTGCGCGATCCATAGCTCTGCGACCCGGCTGTCGGCCACATTCAGCGTTTGCATCACCTGCCCTCCAGCCGGCTCTGCGTAGGCTTGGCCTCGATGATTTCGAAGCCAGCGAGCGTGCGTGAGCGCCTCTTCATGCCGCCCGTCCCGCAGTAGGATGCCGAGGATTGCCACCCTGGCCTGGTAGGACCGGCTTGTCTTAGCAAGCCCTCGCGCAGACTGCTCAGCCGCTAACTTTGGCGACAGCTGCATCCGCAATACATTGGCCAATTCAATAGCAGCAGGATGCACTAACGCCGACTTGACTGACTCCACTTGCGCCAGCATTCGGGATGCCTCTTTAACATTCCCCACCCTAAACAGCCCATAGGCCGCGGCCAGCGATATGTAAACATCGTCGTTGAAATCCGCGTCGCTCGATTGCTCGATGGCGGCAAGCGAGAGTCGCCCGACCTGCGAAAACATAAGCGCCGCGTCTTCATCTTGGCCGGCAACCAGTGCTACGACGCCTTGCGAGTACAAAAGAGCGCGCCGCAGCACACCGTCCACCTCGGGGTCTTCAAGCGCACGACTCAACGCAAGACGCGCCTGGGAGAAGTCCCCTTGGTCAACGGCGATTGTCACTCTCTCCAGATGCCGCGTGGCAGACCCCACGACCGGATGCTCCAGCTGCTTCTTCGCCTCCTCGAACTGGAACTGCGCTGCGGCTACAGCTGCCAGTCGTCTCGATGCACCCGGGTAACCCAGATCGACTGCTCGGCTCAGTGCGCTGGATGCACCCTCATAGTCGCCTTGTGCCAGGCGCGCTCTTCCAACCCTGTCAAAACCTATGCTCCGCAGAGGGTTCTGCGCAGCGGTCGCCTTGAGCGCGTAGCTCTCAGCCTCGTCAAAGCGATTTTCTGAGTCCAGTGTTGCCGCAAAATTGGCGGCTGCCGGGAAATAGTCGGGATAAAGTTCGCTTAAAAGCTTCCATCGACCTGGAGCCGTGTAGCCACGCGAGAATTCGGCCGCAAATCCGTCGAGATAGAGCGCCTCGCGTTCGGGCAGTCGCTCCCGCAACTGCATGGCACGCTTGAGGTGCACTACGCCTTCTTCGGCATTCGCTCTCGCCATGGCCGTACGCGTCATACCGATATGCGCCAGCGCGAACTCTGGATCAAGTTCAGTGGCGCGCCTGAATAGTGCAGTCGCATCTTCAAAGCGACCTTGGCCATACGCAGTTTGAGCCAAGGCATATGCCCGAAGTGCAGGCAAGCTTTCCGTAGCTACTTCAGGAAGCGCCTCGTGGTCGAGCTCGATTGATTCGAGCGCCTCGCCGAGACTCCCTCGAAGCGCGACGGTCACGCGATCCACTGAGTCGAGCAGCGAGCTCGCATCGGTGCCCTCAGCCTGCTCTGAGTGGACTGTCGTCTGACTCGCCGGCTCGATCACTTCGGCACTGAACTGAACGCGCCCGCCCACCTCCGCCACCGTGGGCAGGATCACCGCGCGGGCGCCGTCGCGCAGGGCGATTTCCGAGGCGATGTCGCGGTCGATGACGGTGTCGGCGGGCAACTGCATGCGCGCCAGGGTGTCGCGGGTCTTGAGGTCGCTGAGCACGTTGACGTGGCGCGACTGCTCCAGGCTGATGCGAAAGGCCTGCTCCAGCGACTCGTCCAGCACGGTCTGGCCGGTGAGGTTGCGCAGGTCGCCGACCACCACCCAGTCGCGCTCCCCGAACGCGATCGCCGGGGCCGGGCGCGTGACGAACCACCCGCCGATGCCGACGGCCACCACCAGCGCCAGTTGCGCGGCCAGCATGGCCGGGCGGCGCCACAGCGGTACGGCGCGCCAGGCCTTGGGGCTGTTGGCCGGTGCGCGCAGCGGGGCCAGACCGGGCTCGCCGACCTCGAAGATCTCCTGCGGCTCGGGCACGCCCTTGAAGCGCCAGCGGCCCAGCGATTTCCAGATCAGGTGCTGGCCGCGTTCGCCCAGCTCGCGCGCGGCGCGGTGGGCCAGGGGCTCGGCCACGGCCGACAGCAGGATCTGCCCGGGGCGTGCCATCGACATCAGGCGGGCGGCGGTCGGCTTGGCCAGGCCCTCGACTTCGATGGGCTTGGCGCCAACGCGCACGGATTCCTCGCTGTTGCGCCAGGTCAACACTTCGCCGACATGCAGACCGGCGCGGATCTTGATGTCGATCGAGCGCAGCTTGCCGATCTCGGCCAGGCCACGGGCGTAGTCGATGGCGAAGCCGAGCCCGTCGATGGGGCGCTCGAACAGCAGCAGCAGCCCGTCGGAGCGGTCGATCAGGCGGCCGCGCCATTGCTGCTGCAGGCCCAGCACCAGCCGGTCGTGCTCGCGGAACAACTGCGCGGCGCCCTTGTCGCCGAGCACCTCCACCAGGCCGGTGGAGTCGCAGATGTCGGTCAGCAGGATGGTGCGCAACTGCGGGGCATCGCCCGCGTCGAACATCGCATCCGCGAAGTGGGCCGGCGCGGCGGTGGACGTGGCGATAGGCGTCGCGCTCATGGTTCAGGCGGTGGCGGCCGCCGGCTCCTGCCATTCGACGCGGCCGCCGCCCAGCCGCTTGGCGCGGTACAGCGCGCCATCGGCCAGGGCGTACCAGTCGTTCCAGTCCAGCTGCGGGTCCACCAGTGCGGCGCCCACGCTGAGCGGGCAGATGGTCGGCGCGGTGTGGTGGTCCTCGCTCAGCTCCATCAGCTGGTGCGCGGTGCGCACGATGTACTCGGCAAAGCGCATCACCTCGTCCCGGGTCGCGGCGGTAACCAGCAGGCAGAACTCGTCGCCGCCCAGGCGGCAGGCGATGTCGTCGGGGCCGGACACGGCACGCAGGATCGAGGCGACGCTCTGCAGCACGCGGTCGCCGACCAGGTGACCGTGGTCGTCGTTGACCTGCTTAAAGCGGTCGCAGTCCACCAGGATCAGGCCGAGCGCGTCGGGCATGCCGATGGCGCGGCTCTCCTGCAGGTGCAGGTTGAGGCCACGGCGGTTGTACAGGCCGGTGAGGTCGTCGGTGCGGACCATCTCCTCGGTCTGGTTGAGCTGGGTGGTGGTGGCGTGCAGGTGGTCCAGCGCGGCCTGCAGGTCGTGGTTGCGCCGGCGCAGGCGACGGATCAGGCCCTGCTCGTTGGCGACCACGCGCATGATCGCGCGGCGCAGGAAGTACGACACCAGGCCCGGGTCGCGGTCGACCAAGCGCTCGAATTCGGTGTTCGACAGTTCCAGCAGCGCGCCGTCCATGGTCACCGTGGCATCGGCGCTGCGGGCGTGGTCGCCGATCAGCAGGCCGAGCTCACCGAAGAATTCGCACGAGCCCAGGCGCTTGGCGAGCAGGTCGTCGCCGAAGTCGAGTTCGACCTCGCCACTGGCGACGACGTACATGGTGGTCCCCGGGTCGCCGCGGCGGAACAGGACCTCGCCCGCGACGACGCGGCGTTCGCGGCCCAGGCGGGCAAACAGGTCGAACTCGGCGGATGTGAGCACGGCGGCAGTCAGGTTCGTGGGCCCCGCGACAGGGTCCGGAACGGTCTGGTCGCAGGCCGGCATGCGCACCACGTTGTCGCGATTCATCCCCCGCTCCCGCTGACCGGCCGACGCCTGTTCGAAACTGAACGAGCTGTGAAGCCGGAGCATAGCACCAGACCCCTTGTAAACGGGGTCCGGTGCCCTGCCCGGCCAGCGGCTGCCGCGCCGCGGACCTCAGGCCGCGATGGCCGGCGAACGGTCGGCGAACTGCGCCTCCTCGGTCGACCCCTTGAGGGCGATCGTCGAGGACTGCGCGCCCTGCACCGTCTGGGTGACGGCATCGAAGTAGCCGGTGCCGACCTCGCGCTGGTGCTTGACCGCGGTGAAGCCGCGCTCGGCGGCGGCGAACTCGCGCTCCTGCAGCTCGACGAACGCGCTCATCTGCCGGCGGGCGTAGCCGTGGGCGAGGTCGAACATGCCGTAGTTGAGCGCGTGGAAACCGGCCAGGGTGATGAACTGGAAGCGGTAGCCGTACGTCGCGATTTCCTGCTGGAACGTGGCGATGGTCGCGTCGTCGAGGTTCTTCTTCCAGTTGAAGCTGGGCGAGCAGTTGTAGGCCAGCAGCTTGCCCGGGTATTTCGCATGGATGGCCTGGGCGAACTCGCGAGCGAAGCCGAGGTCGGGCTTGCCGGTCTCGCACCACACCAGGTCGGCGTACGGCGCGTAGGCCAGGCCGCGGCTGATCGCCTGCTCAAGTCCGTTTCGGGTCTTGTGGAAGCCTTCGACGGTGCGCTCGCCGGTGCAGAAGGGCGCGTCGTTGGGGTCGATGTCGGAGGTCAGCAGGTCGGCGGCCTCGGCGTCGGTACGCGCGACGATCAGCGTCGGCACGCCCATGACGTCGCTGGCCAGGCGCGCGGCGACGAGCTTCTCGACCGCCTCGCGCGTGGGCACCAGCACCTTGCCGCCGAGGTGCCCGCATTTCTTGGCGCTGGCCAGCTGGTCTTCGAAATGCACGCCGGCCGCACCGGCCTCGATCATCCCCTTCATCAGCTCGAACGCGTTGAGCACGCCGCCGAAGCCGGCCTCGGCGTCGGCCACGATGGGCTGCAGGAAGTCGACGTCGCCGTCGCGGCGCTCGCCGCCGTTCTCGGCGCACTGGATCTGGTCAGCGCGCAGCAACGTGTTGTTGATGCGCTTGACCACGGCCGGCACGGAATCGGCCGGGTACAGCGACTGGTCGGGGTACATCTGCCCGCCGAGGTTGGCGTCGGCGGCGACCTGCCAGCCCGACAGATAGATCGCCTTCAGCCCGGCCTTGACCTGCTGCATCGCCTGGTTGCCGGTCAGCGCACCGAGCGCGTTGACGAAGGGCTCGCGCTCCAGGTGGCCCCAGAGTTTTTCCGCACCGAGGCGCGCCAGGCTGTGCTCGACCGCGACGCTGCCGCGCAGGCGGACGACGTCCTCGGCGGCGTACGGGCGCTCGATACCGGCCCAGCGCGGGTCGCTGGCCCACTGCTGGCGGAGCTGGTCGGCGGTCGGGAGCGGTGCGGTCATGGCGGTGTCCTCGTGGTGGGCGTGGGGCTGTTCGTAGGAGCGGCTTCAGCCGCGATCGTGGAATTGCATAGCTGCGATGGAGCGGGGTTCGCGGCTGAAGCCGCTCCTACGGGGGCTCTGGTCTTCTGTAGGAGCGACGTGAGTCGCGACCGGGAATCGGTGGTGGCGCGGGTTGTCGAAGTGGTGCGGTCGCGACTTGCGTCGCTCCTACAAGGGCCGTTGGGTTCGTTGGAGTGGAGCTTTTGTAGGAGCGGCTTCAGCCGCGATCGGTGGGTGGCGTCTCGTCGATGGAGCGGGGTTCGCGGCTGAAGCCGCTCCTACAGGGGGCTCTGGTCTTTTGTAGGAGCGACGTGAGTCGCGACCGGGAATCGGTGGTGGCGCGGATTGTGGGCGTGGCGCGGTCGCGACTTGCGTCGCTCCTGCAGGGGCCGGTGGTCAGTCCAGGCGCGCGTAGGCCGGGAGGGTCAGGAACTCGGCGAGTTCGTCGGCGTGGGTCAGGCGGTCGAGCATCCCGATGGCCTCGTTGATGCGGCTGGCGCCGGGCAGGTTCAGGCGGTCGGCCAGCTTGCTGGGCAGGCCGATCAGCGCGCGCTCCAGCAGCGCGAAGTCCACTTCGGTGCCGTCGTCCAGGTGCAGGCCGTCGGCGTGCAGCCACTGCCACAGTTGCGCACGGGCGATCTCGGCGGTGGCGGCGTCCTCCATAAGCCAGTGGATCGGCACGCAGCCGTGGCCGTCGAGCCATGCGGCGAGGTACCGCACGCACACCTCGACGTTGTCCTCGAAGCCGCGACGGGTGATGGTCCCGCGCGGCACCGCCAGCAGGTCGGACGCGTCCACGTGCACCTCGTCGCGGGTGACGTGGTGCTGGTGCGGACCGGGCATCCGCTCGTCGAACACCGCGCGTGCCACCGGGATCAGCGCCGGGTGCGCCACCCAGGTGCCGTCGTGGCCGGCGGTGACTTCGCGCAGCTTGTCGGCGCGCACCTTGGCCAGCGCGGCGTCGTTGGCGGCGGCGTCGCCGCTGATCGGGATCTGCGCGGCCATGCCGCCCATCGCGTGGGCGCCGCGGCGGTGGCAGGTCTGTACCAGCAGCTCGGAATAGGCGCGCAGGAACGGCTGGTCCATCGTCACCTGGCCGCGCTCGGGCAGCACCCGGCCGCGGTGCGCGCGCAGCGTCTTGATCGCGCTGAAGATGTAGTCCCACCGCCCGCAGTTGAGCCCGACGATGCGCCCGCGCAGCGCGTGCAGGATTTCGTCCATCTCGAACGCCGCCGGCAGCGTCTCGATCAGCACGGTTACCTTGATGCTGTCGGCCGGCAGGCCCAGCGCGCGCTCGGCGTGGGCCAGCGCGGCGTTCCACAGCGCGGCCTCCTCCATGCACTCGAGCTTGGGCAGGTAGAGGTACGGCCCGCGGCCGCGCGCGGCCAGCGAACGGGCGCTGTGGAACAGGAACAACCCGGCGTCGAACAGGCTGGCCGACATCGGCGCGCCGTCCACGGCCACGTGCTTCTCGTCCAGGTGCCAGCCGCGGGGGCGCACGATCAGCACCGCCTGCTCGTCCTGCGGGCGGAGCGTGTAGTGGCGGCCGCCGTCCGGGGCCATCCAGTCCAGCGTGCCGGCGACCGCGCGGCGCAGCGCGTGCTGGCCGGTCAGCAGGTTGCGCCAGGTGGGGCTGGTGCTGTCCTCGAAGTCGGCCATGTAGCACTGCGCGCCGGAGTTGAGCGCGTTGATGACCATCTTCGGGTCGACCGGACCGGTGATCTCCACCCGGCGGTCCAGCAGCGCCGGCGGGATCGGACCGACCTGCCAGTCGCCGCTGCGGATCGCGGCGGTGTCCGGCCGGAAGTCCGGCAGCGCGCCGGCGTCGAAGGCGGCCTGGCGCTCGCGCCGCGCGGCCAGCCGGTCCTGGCGGACGGCCTCGAACGCGCGGTGCAGCCCGGCCAGGAACGACAACGCCCCCGGCGTCAGCAGGCGCTCCTGCCCGGACTCGCGGGCCGACACTGCCAGCCCGGCGGGGACGGTCGCTTCGGAATCGATGGACGGGAGGTTCTGCAGGACAGCCGACATGCGATGGCTCCTTTGGGGCGGGCCACGACCATGCGGCGGCGTCTGGTATTTGACAAACGAGAGTTATCAATACGTGGTATTTGTTCTTCTTATACCCACATGGAAGCCTTGCCGGCCGTGCCTGCCAGCCACCGTTTCGCCTACAAGGGTGACCGCCTCAAGCCCCTGCGTGCCTTCTGCCAGACGGCCCGCCTGGGGTCGGTGTCGCGCGCGGCGGAGGCGCTGTTCCTCAGCCAGCCGGCGGTGACGCTGCAGTTGCAGGCACTGGAGCGCGAGATGGGCCAGCGCCTGCTGGAACGCAGCGGCCGGCGCCTGGTACTGACCCCGGAAGGCGAGGCGCTGTACGAGCTGGCGCGCCCGCTGGTGGAGGGCTTCGACGGACTGGAGGGCGCGTTCGACGAGCGCCTGCGCGGCCTGGACGCGGGCGAGCTCAACGTCGCCGCCGGCAGCTCCACCATCCTCTACCTGCTGCCGCGCATCGTGGAGGCGTTCCGCGCCGCGCACCCGGAGGTGCGGCTGAGCCTGCACAACGTCACCGGCGCCGGCGGCCTGGACCTGCTGCGCTCGGACGCGGTCGACCTGGCGGTGGGCTCGATGCTCGACGTGCCGGCGGACCTCGACTACGCGCCGGTGTACCGGTTCGATCCGATGCTGATCACGCCGCCCGACCATCCGCTGGCGTCCAAACCGGACCTCACGCTGGCCGACCTGTCGCCGTACGGTCTGATCCTGCCGCCGCAGCGGCTGACCACCTACCGGCTGGTGGACCTGGTGTTCCAGCGCAACCGGGTGCCGTACACGGTGGCGCTGGAAGTCGGCGGCTGGGAGGTGATCAAGCAGTACGTGGCGATGGGACTGGGCATCAGCATCGTGACCGCCATCTGCCTGACCGAGGCCGACCGCGCGCGTCTGGCGGCACGGTCGCTGGCCGATTACTTCCCGCCCCGCAGCTACGGCGTGGTGGTGCGCAAGGGCAAGTACCTGAGCCCGCAGGCACGGGCCTTCAGCGAGCTGATCCAGCCGGCGCTGTTCGAGCGCGGCGGTTACGACGACACCGGCCCGTCGCAGCGCTGACCCCGTGGCCGGCTAGCGCCGCAGCCGCCGCCGGGTGCGCAGCGAGCGTCGCAGGAAGAACCCGAGCACCGTGCCCAGCTCCTGCATCATCAGGGCGTAGCGCATCGGCGTGAACAGCACCGCCTTGCCCAGCATCGCCAGGCGGCCGCGCGGCGTCACCGCCAGCAACACGCCCCATGCGGCCACGCATTCGGCCGCCACCACCGCGGCCAGCACGACCCATTGCCCCGTCGCCGCCAGCGCGAGCAGGCCGATCGGGAACACCACCTTCTCCACCGCGGCGAAGAACAGCGCCCAGCCGATCGGGCGGCCGTGCTGGCGCGTGAGCCGCTCGCCGAACGGCTGGCGGTAGGCCTCGGCGACGCGGCGCAGCTCGCGCCAGTCCGGCGAGCGGCGCTGCCCGCGCCGGCGCCAGCGCTCCCACCACTGGCGCGGCCAGCGCAGCGGCGTGCGCATCAGGCTGTCGAAGTCGTGGCAGGCCTGCAGGAACGCCAGCGTGTCGTGCCGCGAGTGCGCCGGCACCTGCAGGACATCGCCGTAGACCGCGCGCACCTGCACCTCGGCCAGCTGCACGTTGCGGTAGCCGACGTTGTTGAGCGCGAAACCGATGAACAGGTCCGGCAGGCCAGTGAGGTCGTCGCCGAACACCGGCTCGTAGCGGTCGAACACGTCCTTGAGGTAGCGGCGCCGGTAGGCCACCGCACAGCCGGGCGGGTGCGCGACGCCGCCCAGCAGCGCCATCAGCCCGCGGTTGAGGAAGCGCTGCTGGAACCCGGCGACGGTCTCGCGGTAGGCATTGCCGGCCCACCACAGCAGACGGTGCACCGGGTCCTCGCGCAGCAGCGGGTCGCGGTATTCGTCACGGCCGACCCAGCGGCGGAACTCCGGCATCGCCGCCCACGTCCGGCGGTCGCCCTCGCGCATCGGCCAGATGGTCCCCGTGGCGCTGGCGATGCCGGCCCCCTGGTAGAGCTCGCGCACGCAGCGCTCGATGTAGTCGGGCGACTCGAGCACGGTTTCGCCGTCGAGCGCGAACAGCACGTCGCAGTCCAGCTCGCGCGCCTGGCGCTTGAGCGTGGGCGCGCGGCCGATCGACCACATCCGCTCCACCACCACCAGCGGCATGGCATTGGCGCGGGAAAACTCGCGGGCGATCTGCACGGTGTGGTCGCGGCCGGCGCCGCCGTCGTCGATCAGCAGCACCTGGCGCGGACGCAGGGTCTGCCGCTGCAGCGCGGCCAGGCAGTAGGCGATGCTGTGCTGGTGGCGGTCGGCATGGATCACCACGTCGACGCTGGCGTCCTGCCAGCGCTCGGCCGGGGTCGGCACGGTCGGGTCCGGCCCGCGCCAGAAGCCGAACGCGCTCAGCAGCGCGTTGGGATTAAGCGCGAAGAGCGACGGCGTGCCCATGGCGCGCGGCTCCTGTCGTGGCGGGGCGGGATCGACCGGCGCACCGGGCATGGCGCCCGTGCGCGGTCGCGCCGATGTCTGCGGTCATGGCCGCGACTGCCTGCACTGGTCCCCCTTTGCCGCGCTGGGCTCCATCCCGGGCGTCGGGCCCGCCGAAGCGGGCACCGTCGAAGTGGGAACTGAGGCGCAAAAAACATGCCAACCCGGTCGCGCCAAGGACGGGCGGTGCGGGTAGGCGGATGGCCGGTCGTACGCACCCGCCGGATGGGTCGAGCGACGCGATACCGATCAACCCCGGCAATTGTTGAAGCGACGGGTATCGCTGCGCTCCACCCGTCCTACGGAGTCGCGGGGGCTGACCCTCCGCGGCAGAACCCGCCGGGCCATGCCCGATCAGGGCGTGCCGTGGTACTTGCCCTGCCAGGGCCGGTACCAGTCGCGGATGCGCGCGAGGTCGGCGTCCATGTCGTCGGTCAGCTCGAACGGCGGGCCGATGCCGATGACCTTGTCGGGGTAGTGGAAGTACGCCGGCAGCACCGGCACCCCGGCGGCGCGGGCGATCTTCCAGAACCCCGGCTTCCAGCGCTCCACCAGGCGGCGCGTGCCCTCCGGCGCCAGCCCGAACCACAGCCGGTCGGCGGCCATGATCATCTCCGCGGCCTGCTCCACCACGCCGTGCGCGGCGCTGCGGTCCACCGGGATCACGCCGAAACGCCGCAGCAGCGCGCCCAGCACCGGCACCCGGAACAGCGAATCCTTGCCGAGGATCTTGATGTCCAGCCCCAGCGCCATCTTGGCCGCGAAGCCCCAGATGCCGTCCCAGTTGGTCGAGTGCGGCGCGCCGATCAGCACCACCTTCGGCAGGTCGGGGAAGGCGCCGACCATGCGCCAGCCGCCCAGGCGCAGCACGGTCCGCCCCAGCCAGCGGCTGAAGGCGTTGGGCGGCACGCGCGGCGCCTGCGGTGGCAACGGCAGCACCCGGGGGCCACCGGGTGGATGCCGCGGCGCGTCGACCGGCTCCGCCATCAGTCCCACGCCTTGGCGCTGCGGCCGCGCTTGACCGTGCTGCGCTCGCGCTTGGCGCCCAGGCGCCGCTCGACCGAGCCACGCGTAGGCCGGGTGGCGACACGCTTCTTGGGCGCCATCAGGCCTGTGGCGATGAAGGCGGCCAGGCGCTCGCGCGCGTCCTGGCGGTTGCGGTCCTGGGTGCGGAATCGCTGGGCGTTGATCACCAGCACGCCTTCGCCGGTCATGCGGCGGTCGCGCTTGGCCAGCAGGCGCGCGCGCACCGGCTCGCTCAGCGAAGGCGACGCGGCGACGTCGAAGCGCAGCTCCACCGCGGTGGCCACCTTGTTGACGTTCTGCCCCCCGGGCCCGGTCGCGCGCACGAACCGTTCGACCAGTTCGGACTCGGGGATGGACGGCGGGCGCGGCGACGGCATCGGCTCTGGCATACGGCGGGGGATGGACGCAGCCCCGGATTGTAGGGCCTGCCGCCGGCGCGGTCGGCCACCGGACGTTGACGCCGATCCGGGCGGCCGCGAGGATGCGGGCCTCAATCCAGGAAGGAGTTGCACCATGCGTCTGAAGATTGCCGCCCGTTCGCTGGCCTGCGCGGCCGCGCTGGCCCTTGCCGCCCCGCTCGCGTTTGCCGCGCCGCCGAGCGACGTCCAGGTCGACGAGCTGATGAACGTCATGCGTGTCGAGCAGACGCTCGACGCGATGTGGCCGCAGGTGGAGGCGATGCAGCAGCAGGCCGTTGCGCAGGCCGCCGCCGGCAAGGACCTGACCGCCGAAGAAAAGGCCGAGATCCAGGCGATGCTCGACCGGATGATGAGCAACCTGCGCACCACGCTGGCATGGGACAAGGTGCAGCCGGTGTACCGCGACATCTACGCCCGGTCGTTCGACGACCAGGACGTGGCCGCGCTCATCGAGTTCTACCGCAGCGACGCCGGCCAGACCCTGCTCGACAAGATGCCGCAGCTGATGCAGAACACGATGGTCGCCACCCAGCAGCTGATGGCGCCGGCGATGCAGCAGATGCAGCAGGAGATCGAGGTGCAGGCGGCCAAGGCCGCGGCTGCGAACAGCGCCGCGACCGAGGACGCCGACGGCACCGACGACGCCGAGTAACGCAGCTCCAGGCGGCCGGCGTCCCGCTCAGCGCGGGGCGTCGGCCGTTTCCATTGGTGCAGCCGGTGCGCCGGGCGCACCGAACAGGTCGAGTGCGCGCTGGAACGGCGCGTCCACCGGCGCAACGGCTTCGACCGCCCCGCCATGCACGGGATGCGCGAACGCCAGCCGCCGCGCGTGCAGCAGCATGCGGTGGATGCCCATCATCCGGAACGTGCGGTTGTGGCGGCCGTCGCCGTGGCTGGTGTCACCGATCAGGTGGTGGCTGGCGTGCTTGAGGTGGCGGCGGATCTGGCGGAAGCGCCCGGTCTCCGGGTGCGCCGACAGCCACGCGTAACGCGAGGTCTCGAAGCCGGTCGATGGCAACGCCAGCTCCACCGACGCCCGTCGCTCGAACCGCGTCACCGCCGGTTTCTTCAGCGGCTTGCCCGGACCGCCGTCGAGGTCGTGGTCGATGGTGAACGCCGCCTCCGGCCAGCCACGGCACACCGCCCAGTAGTCCTTCTCGACCTCGCGCGACATCAGCACCTTGCCCAGCGCCGAGGCCGTGTCGCGGTCGAACGCCAGCAGCAGGCAGCCGCTGGTCGCACGGTCCAACCGGTGCACCAGGAAGATGGGCCGGCCGAACTGCTCGCGCAGCCGGTCGGCCGCGAAGTCCGTCTCGCCACGTGCAAGTGCGCTGTCGTGGACCATCAGCCCGGCGGGCTTGTTGACCACGGCCAGCCGGTCGTCGCGATAGAGCACGCCGAGTGCGAGCAGCGACGCATCTACTCCCTCCCCTGCGACCGCAGGGGAGGGTTGGGGAGGGGTGCTGTTCAAGCGGTCATCTCTTCGACATGTCGGTGGATTTCGTCCAGCACTGCATCCGTCCTCGTCAGCACATCGTCGTTCCAGAAACGCAGCACACGGTAACCATTCGCTTCGATGCGCTTCGTGCGCGATGCGTCTTCCGCCGCGCGCTCACTGTGCTGTCCGCCATCGAGTTCGACCACCAGATTGATCTCGACGCATGCGAAGTCGGCGACGAAGCCTGCGATCGCGAACTGGCGGCGAAACTTCAGGCCGCATAGCTGGCGACCCTTCAGGTGCCGCCACAGTCGCCGTTCGGCGTCGGTGGCGTTGGTTCGAAGGTCGCGGGCGTGGTGCCAGATCCGTTGCATCGATGTCGCGCTCCATGCGGCATTGCTCCATGGGGTTCGCGGGTTCAAAGCACCCCTCCCCAACCCTCCCCTGCAGGCAGGGGAGGGAGTGAGAGCGCTCCCGGCGAGCCAGAAGAAACTACCGCCGCGGCCACGCCGCCAGCAGCGCCCAGAGCCCGCCCAGGCCGGCGATCCACGCCGACGCCGGGATCGACCACAGCGACGGCCCGCCCGCCTCCAGCCCGTACAGCACGGCGGCGACGATCAGCAGGCCGGTGCCCAGGATCGCGGCGACGGTGCGCTTCTGTGCCTCGCGCACCGAGCGCGTCAGTTGCGCCAGGTCGTCCGAGCGCATGCGCAGTTCGTGCCGGCCTTCGACCTGCTGGCTGAGCCACGCGTGCAGCAGGCGCGGCATCTCCGGCGCGCGGGTGACGAACTCCGGCAGGCGCTTGCGGAATTCCGCGGCCAGCCTCTGCGGGCTGTAGCGCTCCACCAGAATGCGCTGCAGCACCGGGCGCGCCACCGCCCAGATGTCCAGCTTGGGATCCAGCAGGCGGCCCACGCCCTCGATGTTGAGCAGCGTCTTCTGCAGAAGGATCAGCTGCGGCTGCAGGGTCAGTTCATGGCGCTGGGCGACCTTGAACAGCTTCACCAGCACCTCGGCCAGCGAGATCTCGCTCAACGGGCGGGTGAAGTACGGCTCGCACACCGAGCGCGCGGCAGCTTCGAGTTCATCGATGCGGATGTGCGAGGGCATCCAGCCGGCCTGCACGTGCAGCTCGGCGATGCGACGGTAGTCGCGGTTGAAGATCGCCATGAAGTTCTCGGCGAGGTAGTACTGGTCCTCGTCCGACAGCTGGCCCATGATCCCGAAGTCCAGCGCGATGAAGCGCGGGTTGTCGCGGCGCGCCGGGTCGCTGTCGACCCAGATGTTGCCGGCGTGCGCATCGGCGTGGAAGAAGTTGTCGCGGAACACCTGCGTGTAGAACACCCGCACGCCCTTGGCGGCCAGCGCGCGGCGGTCGATGCCGGCCGCGTCCAGCGCGGCGATGTCGTCGGACGGGATGCCACGCACGCGCTCGAGGGTCAGTACGCGCTCGCCGGTGTGGCTCCACACCACCTCCGGCACGTACAGATCGTCGCTGTACTGCCAGAAGCGCCGCAGCACGCTGGCATTGGCGCCCTCGCGCTGCAGGTCCAGTTCCGCGGCCAGGGTGTGCTCGATCTCGGCGACGATCTCACGCGGGCGGATCTTGTCGGCGTTGGGGTGGGTGCGCTCGACCACGCCGGCCATCGTCTTGAGCAGCGCGACATCGGCGGCGATCTGGCGGCGGATGCCGGGACGCAGCACCTTGACCACCACCTCGCGCGCCGGCGCGGTGGCGGTGGCCGGCAGCACGGCGGCGTGCACCTGGGCGATCGAGGCCGAGGCCAGCGGGGCGGTGTCGAAGTGTTCGAACGCCTCCGCGACCGGCCGGTCCAGCGCCTGCTCGACGATGGCGCGCGCGGCGTCGCCGTCGAACGGCGCGACGCGGTCCTGCAGCAACGTGAGCTCTTCGGCGACGTCCGGCGGCACCAGGTCGCGGCGGGTCGAGAGGATCTGTCCGAACTTGACGAAGATCGGCCCCAGCTCCTGCAGCGCCATGCGCAGCCGCGCGCCACGCGGCATCGCCTCGATCTCGCGCGAGGCCCGCGGCACGAACGGCCGCGCCAGTTTCAGCCAGCGCTCGGCGGGGGTGTCGTCGGCCAGCGCGTCCAGGCGGTAGCGCAGCAGCACGCGGCCGATGCGCCAGGCACGCAGCGCCGACTTCATCGCGGCGCTCCGCCGCCCAAGCGCGACACGCGCGCGGCGAGCCGCTCCACGTCGTCGCGCACGGCGTCGACGTCGTCGTGGAAGGCGTTGAGCTCGGCGCGACCGACCACGTCGCGCGACTCCTCGGTGACGTACTCGGCCGCGCTGGTCGCGAACGCCGAGCCGGCGCTGCGCGCATGCCGCAGCGCACCGGCCACGGCCTGCGCCACCTGCACGCCGATCACCTCACCCATCACCGCCACGAACGGCTGCTGCCAGTCCGGGTCGAAGCGCTCGGCCATGCGCTGCAGGCGGCGGGCAAGGTCGGCATCGCCCTCGATGCGCAGCTGGCCCACCGGCGCGGACCTGTCGTCCCGCAGGAACGGCAGCTGCGACAGCAGGCCGCCGAGGGTGCTGCGCACCGAGAGGTCGGGTTCCTGCGCGTCCGGCACCGGCCCGACTTCGAGCCGGTCGCCGGCCACGCGCACCTGCAGCGCCAGCGGCGGCGACGCCAGCCGCAGCGCGACGGTGCGGCCGTCGAGCGCGCGCAGGCTGTCGCGGGTATCCGGGTCCAGCGCCAGCGCGCGGTTGAGCGCAGCCTGCAGCGCGCGGCCGGCCAGCGGCTTGAGCGCGGCCAGCGGTGTCGGCGGGGGGGTGTGGGTCATGGGCCGCATTCTAGCGGGGCGCGTTGCGGGCTCCGTCATGGCGCTGCGGCCGCGTCAGTGCCCTGCGTCCCACGACGCGCGCAACCGCGCCAGCCCCTCGTCGAACGACACCCGCGGCACGTAGCCGAAATCACGCGTCGCCGGCGCCATGTCGTACCAGTGCGGCGTCACCAGCTGCTCGGCCAGGAACCGCGTCAGCGGCGGCTCGCCCCGCAGCGGCAACAGCGTCCATGCCGCTTCGCAGGTCGCGCCGATCGCGTAGGCCAGCGGGAACGGCACGTGCCTGTCGACCGTCGGCGCGCCCACCGCGGCCAGCAGCCGGTTGAGCGTCTCGCGCATCGTCAGCGGCTCGCCGTTGCTGATGAAGTACGCGCGGCCGGCGCACGCCGCGCCGGGCGCGAGGTGCTCGAACGCATCGAAGTGCGCCTGCGCGGCGTTGTCGATATACGTCGTGTCGACGCGGTTGCTGCCGTCGCCCACCAGCCGCAGGCGCCCGGCGCGCGCACGCTGCACCAGCCGCGGCAGCAGCTGGTTGTCGCCCGGGCCCCAGATCAGCCGCGGGCGCAGCGCCACGGTGGCGAGCGTCGCGTCGTTCGCCGCCAGCACCTCGCGCTCGGCGATCGCCTTGGTCGTGGCGTACGGCGCCTTGAAGCCCTCGCCGTAGGGCACGGTGTCGGCGGTGCCACCTTCGACCGGATGCGTGGCGCGGTGGGTGACGCTGGGGGTCGACGTGTAGGCCAGCCGCGCGATGCCGTGCGCGCGGCAGGCGGCAATCACGTTGCGCGTGCCGACCACGTTGGCGCGGTGGTAGTCCTCATACGGCCCCCACGCGCCGGCCTTGGCGGCGTTGTGGAACACCGCCTCGCACCCGGCCGCGGCGGCGTGCACAGCCGCGGCATCGGCGAGGTCGCCGCGATGCTGGACCACACCGATGGTGTCCAGCTCCGCGTAGTGCCCCCGGTTGAAGCTGGCGACGTCGTGGCCGCGTTCGACCAGCCCACGGCACAGCGCCTGCCCGAGGAAGCCGCCGCCGCCGGTGACGAGGATTTTCATATGGAACGCTCCATGCCGCGCGGGGTGCCTGTAGGAGCGGCTTCAGCCGCGATCGTGGAGGCGGCAGGGCGACGGTGGCGACCGATCGCGGCTGAAGCCGCTCCTACAAAGGATGCGGTGCTCATCGCCGGGCTGCCCAGGCTGCAAGCTTCTCCCGACCGATCTTCGCGTTGTGGCGGATGTCGACGGGGAACCCGGGGTGGCACAGGAAGGTGTCGATGCCGGCGGTGTGGACGTGGCCGCGGCCCAGCGCGCGCAACCCGCTTTCGATGCGCGGCCAGTCCCTGCGCGACGCACCGGCCGCGAGCTCCACGCACAGCACCGGCACCTGCGCGCCGCGTGCACCCGTGCCGACCAGCGCGGTGCGGCGCACCTGCGGATGCACGTTGAAGACGGGTTCGACCTGCTCGGTGTACAGCGGGCCCGCGGCAGTCTCGACGCGGTGCGCTTTGCGACCGCAGAACCACAGCCGCCCTTCGGCATCGACGTATCCGACGTCCCCCATGCGGTGCACGACGCGCTGCGTGCCATCGGGCAGCGGCTCGACGATCTTCGCCAGCCGCGTCTGCGCGTCGCGGTTGAAGTAGGTGTCGGTCGCGGTCGGGCCGGCGACGGTGATCTCGCCAACCTGGCCGGCGGGGACCTCGCGCGTGTCGGCCCACGTCGGCAGCGCGTCGTCGGTGATCGCGATGATCCGCACCACGTTCGGCGCCACGACGCGACCGACACAGGTGCCGGCGCCGGCTTCGGTCGCGCTGCGCGTGGCCTGCAGTTCGCGCGCTTCGATGACGGCGACCGGCAGGCATTCGGTGGCGCCGTAGGGCGTCCAGAAGGACGCATCCGCCGGCAGCAGTTCACGCATGCGCGCCACCACGTCGGCCGGCACCGGGGCGCCGGCTGAGGTCACGCGGCGCAGCGTCGGCAGCGGTTCTCCGTGCGCGGCGAGCACCGCCATCAGCGCGGGCGAACCGAACAGCTGGTCGACACCGAAACGGGCGATGGCGTCGTGCAGCTTGCGGGGGTCGGCGCGCGCGGGGCGCGTCGGGTCCATGTCCGGGATCACCGAGGTCACGCCCAGCGCCGGGTCGAACAGTGCGAACGGCGGGAAGGTCGGCAGGTCGACGCCGCCGGGCTGGATGCCGAACGCCTCGCGCAGCATGTCGACCTGCGCGACGAAATGGCGGTGGCGGTACACGACGCCCTTGGGGACGCCGGTCGAG
>CBIHLN010000030.1:0-27975 GCA_966210725.1 uncultured Lysobacter sp.
CCACAGAGGAGCATCCCCCATGAAGTGCAATCTGCTGCTCGCCGCCGGCCAGTCGCTGACGGGCCTCTCGCTGGTGTTTTCCGCCCCCGCGGCTGCCGCCGGGCCCGAGCAGGGACGCTGGTCGTTCTCGCTGCTGGGCGGCATCGACACGCCGGTCAGCGGCGACGTGCACGACGGCGCGGTCGCAGTGGTGCCGGACTTGGGCCCGCTGAACCCGGCGCTGGCCGGCGTCGACGCGGAGCTGCGCATCGGCGCGCGCGGCCACGACCGCATCTACGACATGGCCAGCACGTACGGGCTGGAGTTCGGCTATGGCCTGAGCGACCGCGCCGAGGTGTTCGGCCACCTGCGTGAGTCGCATGCCGACGAGGGCACGGTGCAGGTCGGCGGCGCGTTCGTGCCGGCCCTCAACACGGAGCTGCCGGTGTTCGGCACCTTCAGCGACTACGAGGCCTGGAGCGCCGAGGTGGGCTACCGCTACTACTTCATGCAGCCCGGCGGCGCGCGTCCGTTCGTCGCCGGCCGCGTGGGCGCCACAGAAACCGAAGAAATCCGCGCGACGTTCGTGATCCCGGACGCCGGCATCGCCATCAACGATGTGCCGTTTACCGAAAAGGGCTGGGTGGTGAGCGGCGGCGTGGACCTCGGCGTGCTGATCCCCGTGGGCGAGCGCTTCAGCGTGGTCGCGCAGACCGGCGTGCGCTACGTCGATGACCTGGACGGCGACGACAGCGCCATCGGCGGCCTGGGCCTGGGGTCGATCAACGACACCGGCAGCCGCGTGTCGGTGCCGTTCTCGCTGTCGGCGCGCTGGGACTTCTGAGCCCGTCGGAACACGCCCGGCCTGATGGAGGCCCGCACATCGTGCGGGCCCTTTTGTTTGCGGCCCTGAACACCGGGGGCAGCGTGGAATTTCCCCGCATGCGAAGGCGAGCCGACGCGGCCCCCGGGTGCCTGACGTCAAACCGGTGACAGACGGGAGTCACTCGCACCCGATGCCATCGTCATCGCGGTCCAGGTGCGGGCCGTACCCGGGCTCGCCTCGCCGGACGGGAGCAGCGCCCGCGGCGCGCGCTGCGTCGCAGTTGCGGTAGGCGCCGCCGCCGCCGTTGAAGCGGGCTGCGCGGGAGGGCGCGAGTTGAGCGGCATCGGGTCGCGCGGCCGCAGGCGCGCGGTGGCAGTGATAGCCACCGTTCTTGCGGTCGTTGTGGCAGCCCTCGGCGTTCAGCCCGCCGCTGTGGGCCCACGCCGGGCCGGCGAAGGCCGCCAGCGCACCGCACACGACAAGACACAGCACCGTCTTCATCTGGACACCCCCCGCGTCCGTCATCGACCGCGCGACGCTACCACCCACGGCGGCGTGTGCCACTGAACAGGGGCGCGACGGCCCATCAGCTTCGGTCGTAGACGGTCGGCGGCCGTCGGGTCTACAGCGCGTAGGTCACCTTGGTGCCGTCGATGACGATCTTGCGGCTGTCGGTCAGGCTCTGGACCACCGAGGCGACCTGCTTGTCGTTGAGGGCCGGCTTGAAGTACGACTTGATCGATGACTGCAACGTGGCGACCCGGGTGGGCTTGTTCGCCGTCATGCGCTTCAGGCGCCGGACCACTTCGGCCGCACGCGTCTTCGTGTTGGCCTCGGCGGCCGTTACGGCGGGTGCCGCCGGGGGCGCCGGGTCCACGGTGACGACGATCTTCCTGGCGGACTTCTTCGATGCGGTGCCCGCTGCTGGAGTGGCGGCTTTGGAAACCGCAATGGGCGTCGGGCCCGGCTTCGCCTTCGACGGGATCTTTGCCAGCCGCACGCAGTGGATCTGCTGGCTGGCCAGGTGCTTGATCAGGGGGTCGAAGCCGGTGTCGCCTGAGATGATCGAGAACCGGCTTCCGGGGAACTCCGAAGCCAACTTGCCGATGTAGAACGCGATGTGGAAATCCAGTGCGTTGGGCCCGTTGCCGTGGATGCGCACCACCTCGGCATCGGCGCCGAAGGGCCGCAGGGCCTCGAAGAGTTCGACCGGCATCTTGGTCTGGCTCTGGCCGATGAAGAGCTTGATCCGGCATTCGCCCGGCTTGAGCGCACCGATGTCCTTGAACGGGACGTTCTCGAAGTCGCTGAGTACGAAGTGCTGGCTCAAGCCGCGTCCCCCGGGCGGTGATGGCGCAAGTCTATGCCGCGCCCACGGCGTGCGCGACTGGCGCCCACGTGCCCTCCGCACCGCCATCAGCCCCGCCCGCCACGCTTGAAACAGGCCCACATCACACCGACCTTCCGGACGTGACCCGCTCCGCCGACCCGCGCCCGACGCCGCCCGAGAAGCCGCTGCCCACCGACTGCTGTGGCAGCGGCTGCGCCGTGTGCGTCAACGACGCCTACCAGGAGGAGTTGGACGACTACGAGGCGCGCCTGGCGGCGTGGCGCGTGCGCAACCCGGGCCTGGATGCGGCGGATCGGCGCAGCACTGGCGACTGAGGGCGCGGGCCGGCGGTGCGAACGTCGGCTGCGCGTGCGCCTCTAAACCTGTCCCGCATTAGCGGCATCCAACCCGGCCCTGACATTCCGGATGCCGCCATGCCGTTGCTTCTTCGCCTTGCCGCCCTATTGCTGTTGCCCCTCGTGCTGGTGTCCGCCGCGTGTGCCCCGCGCGCGGATGCGCCGCCGGCCACGTCGGGCACCGCGTTCGACAACGGCCTGTGGTTCGACGGCGAGCGCTTCGTACCCGGCACGTGGTACGCGGTGGACGGGCGGCTGACGCGCACGTCGCCGACGGTGGTCGAGCGGCGCGTCGACCTGCAGGGCGGGCACGCGCTGCCGCCGTTCGCCGAAGCGCACAACCACAACCTGCAGAACGCGTGGGGCGTGGGGCAGGCGCACGCGCGCTACCGGGACCACGGTGTCATGTACGCGGCGATGCTGTGCGGCAACGGCGCGTCGGCGCAGGCGGCGCGCGACGCGCTGGGGCCGGAGCCGGGGCTGGACGTGCTGTTCGCCAGTGCGTGCATCTCCAGTTCCGACGGCCACCCGCTGCGCATGGCGCGCACGCAGCCCGACGGCACGCTGGCCCCGGTCGAGGACATCCACGACATCGGCTACATCGTCATGGACGCCGTGGCCGACGTGGACCGCAAGTGGCCGCTGGTGCGCGCCGCCAAGCCCGACCTGGTCAAGGCCATCCTGGTGCACAGCGAGCGCCCCGAGCACCGCCACAACCCCGACATGCACGGCATCAACGGCCTGGCGCCCGAGGTGCTGGCGCCGCTGGTGCGTCGCGCCCACGCCGAGGGCCTGCGCGTGGTGGCGCACACCGAGTCCGCTGCCGACTTCCGCACGGCGGTGGAGGCGGGCGTGGACTGGATCGGCCACCTGCCGGGCTACCGGCTGTGGGACGGCATGGACGAGGCCGACTACCGGCTGGACGACGCGTCGATCCGACTCGCCGCGAAAAAGGGCATCGCCGTGGTCGCCACTGCCAACCTCGCCGAATTCTCCGCGCGCGGGGATGCCGCCGCGCTGGCACGTGCGCAGGCGCTGCAGAAGGACAACCTGACCCGGCTGATCGATGCCGGCGTGGTCATCGCCATCGGCAGCGACCGCTACGACGCCACCAGCCTGGTGGAATACGACTACCTGCGCGGGTTGGGCGTCATGGACGACGCCGCGCTGCTGCGCGCGATGGTGGAGCACACCCCCCGCCTGCTGTTCCCCGAGCGCCGCATCGGGCGGATTGCCGACGGGTACGAGGCGCACTTCCTGGTGCTGCACGGCAACCCGCTGGTGGACCCGGACGCCATGCGCCGCATCCGCCACCGCGTGCGCCACGGCCGCGTGATGGACGAGCCGCGGCCCTCCACCTCCTTGTAGGAGCGACGTGAGTCGCGACCGTGACACCCATCTGCGACGGACTTCTGCAGGAGTGGCTTCAGCCGCGATCGGCGGGTGGCGCGGGCTCCGTGGGGCGGGGTTCGCGGCTGAAGCCGCTCCTACAGACGCATCGATGCGTGGCGCGGCACACGGCCCAGGCCGCTGCGGTGGCCCGGCCGCGTTTCTTTCTAGGATCCGTTTCCGCGGCGGGCCCGGGCCGATGAAGCAGCAGGTGCACTACGTGCGGACCGGCGACGGCGTCCAGCTGGCGTGGGCCGAGAGCGGGCACGGCCGGCCGCTGGTCAAGGCGGCGACGTGGCTGACCCACCTCCAGTACGACCAGGAAAGCCCGGTCTGGGCGCATTGGCTGCGCTTCCTCGGCGGCCATTACCGCTACGTCCGGTTCGATGAACGCGGCTGCGGCATGTCGGACTGGAACGCAGGCGACCTGACGCTGCCGCGCTGGGTGGAGGACCTGGAAACGGTCGTCGACGCGGCCGGCATCGACCGCCCGTTCGTCCTGCTGGGCATCAGCCAGGGCGCCGCCACCGCGATCCGTTACGCGGTGCGCCATCCGCGCCGGGTCTCGCACCTGGTGCTGTACGGCGGCTACGCGGTGGGCGGGTTGCGCGGCGACGACCCGGCACGCGCGGCGCTGTTCCGTGCGGTGATGGAGGTGGCCGCGCTGGGCTGGGGCAACGACAACCCGGCCTTCCGCCGCCTGTTCGCCGAGCGCTTCGCACCCGGGGGCACCGCCGAGCAGATGGCGTGGTTCGATGCGTTGTGCCGCCGCACCACCTCGCCGTCCAATGCCGCCGCGCTGCTGCAGGCGCGCGGCAATGTCGACGTGCGCGACCAGCTGGCGCAGGTGCGCGTGCCCACCCTGGTGCTGCATGCCCACCGCGACCAGATCGCGCCGCTGGCGCAGGGGCGGCAGCTGGCCAGCGGCATCCCGGGGGCGCGCTTCGTACAGCTGGAGTCGTGCAACCACGTGCTGCTGGAACACGAGCCGGCGTGGCGGGAGTTCCAGGACGCGGTGCTGGCCTTCACCGGCGTGGTGCGGCCCGAGGCCCGCGCCGAGCCGGACCGCGCGGCGCTGACCGCACGCGAGCGCGAGGTGCTGGCGCTGCTGTGCGCCGGCCGCAGCAACGCGCAGATCGGCTGGGAGCTGGGCGTGGCCGAAAAGACCGTGCGCAACCACGTGTCCGGCCTGTACCGGAAGCTGGGCGTGCGCAGCCGCGCCGAGGCGATCGTGCGCGTGGTGGGCCGGCGCGGCGACGCGGACTGACCCGCGGCCCGGACGGGGTGAGGGGCGGGGCGCCCCGGGACATTTGTCCCGAAACGGGCGCCAACGGGCATGACGACCGGGACAACGTTCCCATCGCCGGCGGCGCGGGCGGGACGCAGCCTGTCGCCACCTCCCACGTCTGCGAGCGTCTCCCATGTTCCGTGTCTTCGCCTTCGTCTACGGCACTGCCAGTTACGCGGTGTTCCTGCTGGTCTTCCTCTACGCGGTCGGTTTCGTTGCCGGCGTGGGCGTGCCCCGGCACGTCGACAACGGCCCGGCGACCGCCTGGCCCCTGGCGCTGGCGATCGACGCGGCGTTGCTGTCGCTGTTCGCGCTGCAGCACAGCGGCATGGCGCGGCCGGCGTTCAAGCGCTGGTTCACGCGCGTCGTCCCGGCGCCGCTGGAGCGCAGCACGTTCGTCATGGCCACCAACGTCGTGCTGGTGCTGCTGTACTGGCAGTGGCGCCCGTTGCCGGCGCTGGCCTGGGACGTCGAGGCCGGGGCGGCACGCGCCCTGCTGCACGGGCTGGCGGCGCTGGGATGGCTGCTGGTGCTGGCCAGCACGTTCCTGATCGACCACTTCGACCTGTTCGGTGTGCGTCAGTCGTGGCGCGCCGCCCTGGGCCGCGGGCCGCGGCCGTCGTCGCCGTTCGTCACGCGCGCGCTGTACCGCATCGTGCGCCACCCGATCATGCTCGGGTTCCTCATCGCGTTCTGGGCCGCACCGACGATGACGCTGGGCCACCTGATGTTTGCCGGCGTGACCACCGGTTACATCCTGGTGGCGGTGAAGTACCTGGAGGAGCGCGACCTGGTCGCCCAGTTCGGCGACACCTACCGCGACTACCAGCGGCGCGTACCCATGCTGCTGCCGTGGCGCCGCCGCGCACCCGATGCCGATGGCGTGACGGCGGCCGGCGTGGATGCGATGCCATCGCCGCCGGGCGGCCGTTGAGGGGGCGTCGACCGGTGCTTCGACGCGGCCGGTCGCTGCGTCGGACGTCTACCGCTTCAGGTACGGGCGGGCGCAAGCGCTTCGCGTGTCGGCGCGATCGCGTTGGCCGGCGGCGCGGACGTCACCTGCAGCCGCGCGAGCGTGTCGTCCAGCGGGGCCGCGATCGCATCGTGCGTGCGCATGTGGCCGACGCGGCGTGCGGGGTCGTCCAACCCGCCCTGGATCACGAACACGTGCGCGCCCTTCGCCAACCCGCCGGTCTGCGCGCTCAGCACCACGTGGTCGATGCGTGTCAGCCCCCGCGAATGCGCCAGCAGCGCCAGGCTGGCGCTCATGCGCTCGCTCGCCGCGTCGGGCGTGCGGCCCAGGTCGCGGTCCAGCCGGTGGACGCCGGCGCGGGCCTGGTCCAGCAGCGGCGACAGTGGAGTCGTCGCATCCGTGCGGGCATCGCGCAGTGGAGTGGCCGCATCGGATGTCCCCGGATCGAGGCCGATGCGACGGCCTTCGCCGTCCCGCGCGCGCAAGGGCGGCACGCCGGGATCAACGCGCATCAGCGTGCGGGTCTGGTGCTGGGAATCCTCGAACAGGTCGACGATGCCGCCGCGGTGCCGCGTGCGCGACAGCCCGTCGCGCGACACCGCCGACCACGCGCCGTCGACATGGCGCGCGCCGTGCCCGTCCAGGTTCCACAGCACGACATCGTCGCCCGATGCGTACAGCCCGGCGGTGGGTGGGTTGCCATGCTCCGGCCGCGGCCGGCCCCACGCGTAGGCGCCGCCTTCGTCCAGCGCGGCGATCAGCCGCGGCGCCTGGGCCGGTTGCAGGAAGAGGTTCTTCACCGCGGTGTAGTGGTGCGGCAGATCGGGCTGGCCGGGCTGCTGCGCAAGCTGCGTGGGGTTGACCAACGGATTAGCGACAACCGCGCCCCACGCCTCGGCCAGCGGGCTGCGCGCGTCGGCGTTGCGCAGGGCGATGAGGACTTCGGCGGCGTGCATGGCGTGTTCGCGGCCGGTTTCCAGGTAGTCACCTTCCTGCGAAAAGATCGAGTCGACGGCTTGGTTCACCGCGGCCACGTCGGCGTACGCTCCGTTATCCATTCTTGCCAGGATGCGGGGCGTCCACTTGCTGCCGCTCTGGTTCTGCAGCTTGAGGACCGCGGTAGCAAGGCGGACCTGATCGTCGGGTGTGGAAGTCTCGTAGAGCGTGGTGGCGCGAATCTGAGGTACGACGCCTGACATCAGTCTCTCGACCTGCGCGTTGTCGCGTCCGTGCACGTAGGCGACGCCATCCTCGCTAACGAGGTAGGCATTCATCCTGTCCATCAGGACGGCGTCGGGCGGCCGGTATCCATCGGCTTTGATGGCACGACCTGTGCGTGCCAGATCCGAGGTGAATTGACGGGCTTGGCTTGGAGTGAGCTCCCAATCTGGGCGGTGCTCGCGCGCCCAGGCTTGGAATTGTTGGACGAGTTCGGTCGCTACAGAGGGGTGCTGCCCGAGGTCGGTCTGAAGCGTCCCAATAGACAGGCCGCTATTGCCGACCGGTTCCATGCGGTCTCCGCGGATGTTGCCGGCGAAGGAAAGACGGTGGGAGACGTCTCTACCGCTGAAGCCTCCTTCCGAGCCCATCCCGATTGCGAAATATGCAATGGCGCGTAGCTCTCCGTGGGTCAGGTCGTTGCGGCGGGTTGGCTGGTCTGTCGGCGTCATCCTTGACTCCTTGATTGTTGAGCGGCTAGTCCATGTCATCCAGACATGTGGTGGAAGCGGAATCCGTGCGTGCCACGTCGTCGCGCTGCAGCGTCAGATAGCGCTCGTAGTCGCTTCCGACACGCTGGAACCACTCCAGCGAACCGTCCTTCAAGACGAAGTAGTCCGTCCATGCGCCGAACTCGGGGCACGCAACAACTGCGCCCTCGGGCGCCAGCGTGCAGAAGCGCGCCTCAAGCCGATTGCCACGGACACGTCCTTCCACGTGACCGGCCTGGCCCATGCCGCGACCGTCGCCGTCATGCCAACTCCCGCGAACAGCGCCGTTGCTTTCCGCCAGCTCGATTCCGGCAGTGTGTTGCCAACCGCATCGCTCGGCATAGGACCAATCCCCCGCAAAGTCGGAGGCGGCGGGCGGGGCCGCCGTGGCGCAGGAAGAAGTAAGCGCGGCGCAAGCCAGCGCCATGAGCATCCGTGTCATGCGTGTCATCCGTGATCGAGCGAGTGGGCTTTATAGCGGAAGAAGGAAGGGCTTGCCAAAGCGGGCGCCACTCCTGACCCGGAAGCGAAGCGGCGCACTTGATCGTCATTCCCGTGGCGGCGGCAATCCACGGACTTCGAAACGTTGCGATCACGGGCATGGAGGACCGCCCGAGGGTGGACGGTTCATGGATGGCCGCCTTCGCGGGAGTGACGGCCGGGGGGACCCGCCGCCTAGCGCCCGGCTGTATCGGTTGGGCCCGACGTCCCGTCGTTACGGATGTGACCTGTGCCTTCCGGCAGGCTGCAGGCCACCGGCCCGTGCGGCATGATCGGCGCTCCCGGGGGCGTGGCTCCCGTCTGACCACGGAGTGCCCATGCGCCGCGTTCTTGTCCTCTCCGCTTTGTCCCTGGCCCTGTTGACCGCCTGCTCGACGGTCCCGCCGACCGCCGCCACCGCGCCGGGTGCCGAGTCCACGCAGGCCGCCGCCACCTCCGAGGACGCGCGCCTCAACGCGTGGTTCGAGCGCAAGTACGAGGAGGAGCTGCAGTTCAGCCCGATCCAGATGACCTTCCTGGGCCGCAAGGACCGCTATTCCGAAATCGACGACATGTCGCGCGAGGCCGCCGACCGCCAGCTGGCGTGGCGCGAGGCCGCCGTCGAGGAGATGCAGTCCACCTTTGACTACGACGCGCTGAGCGATGCCAGCAAGCTGTCGTGGGACCTGTACGAGTACCAGTTGGATGCGGCCAAGGCCGCGCACCCGTTCGCCGACCACGGCTACCCGTTCGAGCAGATGGGCGGCATGCAGTCGCAGCTGCCGACCTTCATGATCAACTTCCACAAGGTGGAAGAAGAATCGGATTACACCGCCTACATCGCGCGACTACGCGAGGTGCCGCGCGCGTTCGGGCAGTTGATGGACCAGGTCAGGCGCTCGGCCGAGCTGGGCATCCGCCCGCCGCGTTTCGCCCATGAAGGCGTGATCGACCAGGGCACGAAGGTCGTGACCGGTGCGCCGTTCACCGAGGGCGACGACAGCGCGCTGTGGGCCGACGCCCAGGCCAAGGCCGACGCGCTGGTGAAGGCCGGCAAGATCGACGAGGCGCGCGCCACCGAGTTGAAGGCCGAGGCCCGCGCGGCGCTGGTGGAGGCGGTCAAGCCGGCTTATGCCGACGTCATCGCCTGGTTCAAGGCCGACATGCCCAAGGCCGCCGTCAACCCGACCGGTGTCGGCAGCCGCCACCCCAACGGTGCGGCGTACTACGCACAGCGGCTGAAGGCGTCCACCACCACCGACCTGACCGCCGACCAGGTGCACCAGATCGGCCTGGACGAGGTCAAGCGCATCCGCGGCGAGATGGAAGCGCTGAAGGACAAGGTCGGCTTCGAGGGTGACCTGCAGGCGTTCTTCAAGTTCATCGCCACCGACCCGCAGTTCAAGTACCCCAACACCGACGCCGGCCGGCAGGCCTACATCGACGACGCCACCAAGGCGATCAACACCATCAAGCAGCAACTGCCGAACTACTTCGGCTTGCTGCCCAAGGCCGACATCGTGGTCAAGCGCGTGGAGCCGTTCCGCGAAGTCGATGGCGCCGCGCAGCACTACTACCCGAGCACGCCGGATGGCAGCCGCCCGGGCGTGTACTACGCGCACCTCTCGGACATGAACGCGATGCCCAAGACCGAACTGGAGGTCATCGCGTACCACGAGGGCCTGCCGGGCCACCACATGCAGATCGCCATCGCCCAGGAGCTGCAGGGCGTGCCGGAGTTCCGCAAGCAGGCCGGTTTCACCGCATACGCCGAGGGCTGGGGCCTGTACTCGGAGTGGCTGGCGCGCGAGATGCCCGGCACCTACACCGACCCGTACTCCGAATACGGCCGCCTGACCTCGGAGATGTGGCGCGCGATCCGCCTGGTGGTCGACACCGGCCTGCACGCCAAGGGTTGGACGCAGGAGCAGGCGGTGGCCTTCATGTCCGAGAACAGCTCGATCCCCAAACAGGCGGTGGAAGCGGAGATCCGCCGCTACATCACCTGGCCGGGCCAGGCGACGGCCTACAAGATCGGCATGATCAAGATCCAGGAGCTGCGCGCCAAGGCCGAGACGGAACTGGGTGACGACTTCGACATCCGCGGCTTCCACGACGCCATCCTTGGCGGCGGCGCCCTGCCGCTGGGCCTGCTGGAGCGCCGCATCGACCAGTGGATCGAGGAAGAAAAGCAGGCCTGACCGCTGATCGCCAGGTAGTGACGCAGGGCCCGGGTTCGTCCCGGGCCCTGCCGCTTCCGCCTCTGGAGATGCCGTTCGTTTGATGGGTGGCTGCAATCCACCAGACAATGAACGCACCCAAGTCGCACCGCACACAATCGCCATATCCGTGACGGATGGGCCGTGCCGGCCTGCACGCGCCGCCGTTCAATGCGCCCCATGGCTACGCAGGCGGCGATGATCTCCAGCACCGCGTTCTCGCCCGCTTACCAGACGGTGCACGAGGCGGGCGCAGCGCTTTCCATGCACCGGCACGGTGCACGGTACGTGTCCCTTGTCGTGGCGGGCAGCTATGTCGAAGTGGGCCTGGAGGGTCCGGTGGATTGCATCCCGGGCGTCGTGGTCATGCATCCCGAGTTCCATGCGCACGGCGACCGCTTCGGTCGCAACGGCGCGCGCACGTTGAATGTCGAGCTGCCCACGTCCGGAATCGGCGGTGGCGTGTGCGCGTGGCACGTCGATGACCTGAACGAGGCCAAGGATGTTTTCCTGCGAGCGCCCGGGCACCTCCCCGCGTTGCTTGCTCGCGCCGCGTTGCTGGAGCGCTCCGCGTTGCCGCCGTGGCAGGTCGCGATGGCGGACGCGGTGCGCGACGGGGATGCGGGGCTGGCTGACATCGCGCGGGACCTGGGCATCTCGCCGGAGCACGCCAGCCGGGCATTGGCTCGCAGCCACGGCATGTCTCCCCGGGCCTTGCGGCGGGAGGCGCGCTGGCGCCGTGCGCTGCGGCTGCTGGAGAGTGAGCTGCCGCTTGCAGAAGTCGCAGTCATGGCGGGCTTTTCCGACCAGAGCCACCTCTGTCGCGTGACCCTGATGAATACGGGGTCCACGCCGGGGCGTTTGCGACGGAGGATCAAGTGCGTTCAAGACGCCCGGGGGGCGGCTGCGGCCTGATAGCGGCCACTCTTCAATGGACCTTGCCCCATGCCAAACCGGATACGGAAAGGCGCGCGCTGCAGCGTCGCCGTCCTTACCCTTTGTACGACCCTGCTTCTGGGACCCTCGCAGGCACTGGCGGCCACACGCAGCAGCTCGGAGGCCGCAGGTCGTGCGATGGCCGAAGCCTCCCGCGCAGCCCTGAGCGTGGACATGCCGGCCGCGCTGGACGCACTGACCCAGGTTCCTGCTGAGCAGTTCGTCGGCAAGGACGCGCGCGTGCGCAACTGCATGATCCAGACTTTCGGATCCGCCGACTCGCCGCCGCCTGTTTCGGGCATCGACGACCCCTTCGCCCGTGCGGTGGTCGCGGCCTACCGCCGTTACTGGTGGCATGTGCTGCGCCAGCCCGAACGACGGCCGGCGCTGGAAACCCGCCTCGGCGCCGACCTGGCAGGGCTGTTGGATCGCCCCCCGCCGAAAAACACCGAGGCGGCGCTGGACCGCTTGGTCGAGCGCATCGGTGATGCACTGCGGGAACGCGGCCTGTACGCGCAACAGGGCCGGACGCCTCCGCTGCACGAGTTGCTGCTGTGGGCCACCCAGCAGCCGCGCGACTACAGCGTGGCCTTGCCAGAAGGCTTCGAGCAGCCCGTCCGGGTGTTCATCTTGGAGGATTTCCTCAGCAACGGATGGACCCACTATGCCCGCTGCGGCATGCGCGGCCCTGGCGGATGGGCCAATCCCGAGGGGCTGTACGCGGTTAGGCACCGCTACGACAGCCTCGAGAGCGAGGAATTCCAGGTCAGCTTCCTCGGCCATGAAGCGCAGCATTTCGCCGACGTGCGGCGGTGGCCCGACATGCCCTCGTGGCAGCTCGAGTACCGCGCCAAGCTGACCCAGCTGGTGCTGGCCGATCAGAGCCTGGCATCGATCCTCGAGACGTTCGTGCGTACCCGCACGGACGACCGTTCGCTCCCCCATCCCTATGCGAACTCACGCGTGGTGCGCGACCTCATGGAGGCCCTTGAGTTGACGAGCCCAGCCGATCTCGCCAGTACGGCGCCCGCAAACATCCGCCGGGTTGCCCGCGAATTGCTGGTCAACGACACGGAGCAGCGCGAACCTCCGAGATGAGCCTCGCCGTCGAGCGCGCGCTTGCGACGGTCAACAGATTGCCGTTCCAGCGGTACTCTCGTACCACCGGGACCCGCCGCCCACCACGAGTCGCCAGCGCACGGGACCAACGCGTGAAGCGACAGTCGGAGGCGCGGGTCTAGGCGGTTGGAGGTGTAACCCGTGCATGGCGGGGCCCATTGTCGCGACCGCGGCAAGGCCGCGTAGCATGACCCGCGGATCCCAACCCATGAGCCCGGCCATGGTCTTTCGCATCTCGGTGACGTTGCTGGTGCTGCTGGTGCTGGGTGCGGTCGTCGCGCCGGGGGCGTTCGGCGCGCTGAGCGCGCAGGTGCAGGCGGCGACGCTGGCGCGGGCGGGGTGGCTGTACCTGGTGATCGTGTTCGGGGTGCTGGCGTTCCTGGTGTACCTCGCGATCGGGCGGCTGGGGTCGCTGCGCATCGGTGGCGATGACGCCGAGCCGGAATTCTCGCGGCGCTCGTGGTTCGCGATGCTGTTCTCGGCCGGGATGGGCATCGGGCTGGTGTTCTGGGGCGCGGCCGAGCCGCTGTCGCATTTCCAGTCACCGCCGGAAGGCCTGGAGGGCAGCACCACGCAGGCGGCGTCGGCGGCGATGCGCTATGCGTTCTTCCACTGGGGGCTGCACCCGTGGGCGATCTACGCGCTGGTGGGGCTGGGCATGGCGTGGTTCCAGTTCAACCGCGGCTCGCGCGGGCTGGTCAGCGACCTGCTGGCGCCGCTGATCGGGCGGCATGCGCAGGGCGCGGCCGGCACCGCGATCGACGTGCTGGCCGTGGTCGCCACGGCGGTCGGCGTGGCGACCACGCTGGGCTTCGGCGCGGCGCAGATCGCCGCCGGCCTGCAGCGCGTCGCCGGCGCCCCCGACGGCGTGGCGACGCAGCTGGTGGTGATCGCCGTGGCGTTCGTGCTGTACATGGCCTCCTCGGCGACGGGGTTGGAGCGCGGCATCAAGTGGCTGTCCAACCTCAACATGGCGGCGGCTGCGTTGTTGCTCGCGCTGGTGCTGGTGCTGGGACCGACCGCCTTCCTGTTCGAGACGCTGACCACCACGCTGGGCAGCTACCTCAACCTGCTGCCGTCGATGAGCCTGCGCATGACGCCGTTCTCGCAGCGCAGCTGGGTGGGCGACTGGACGATCTTCTACTGGGCCTGGTGGATGGCGTGGGCGCCGTTCGTGGGCGCGTTCTTCGCGCGCATCTCGTATGGGCGGACGGTGCGCGAGTTCGTGCTGGGCGTGGTGGCGGGGCCGGCGCTGGTGAGCTTCCTGTGGTTCGCGGTGTTCGGTGGGGCGACGCTACATGCGCAGCTGTTCGGCGGCGCCGACCTGCTGGGCGAGCTCGCACGGGGCTACCAGCACGTGCTGTTCGCGCTGTTCGACACGCTGCCGTGGGCGACGCTGCTGGCGTGGGTGGCCATCGTCCTGCTGATGAGCTTCTTCGTGACGTCCGCGGACTCGGCCACGCTGGTGCTGGCGAGCATGTCCAGTGAAGCGGCCGGTGACCCCCCGCTGCTGCGCAAGATGGTGTGGGGCGTCCTGCAGGCGGCCATCGCGGTGGCGTTGTTGCTGGCCGGGGGCCTGGACGCGCTGCAGTCGATGGTGATCGTGGCTGCACTGCCCTTCGCGCTGCTGCTGGCCGCGGCGGTGGTGTCGCTGCACCGGGTGCTGGCCGAAGCACGCGCCGCGCACGACCGCGAGGACCGCGAACTGCACCGTGCCGAGAAGCGGTGGCTCGAGCGCGAGCGAGGCCAACCGATGGCCCGCGCATCCGGGGCGGACGTGCGTCCGGATCGTGCCGATTGACTTCGACGCTGCGGCCCACACTTCAGTTTTCCCGCCCCAGGAGATGCCCCGTGTCGAACTACCGCAAGGACCCCGACGCCATCGCCCGCCTGACGCCCGAGCAGTACCGCGTCACCCAGGAATCCGGCACCGAACGCCCGGGCACCGGCGAGTACCTCGCCAACAAGGCGCCGGGCATCTATGTCGACATCGTGTCGGGCGAGCCTTTGTTCGCCTCCAGCGACAAGTACGAGTCGGGCTGCGGCTGGCCCAGTTTCACCAAGCCGATCGAACGGGCGAACGTCAGCGAACTGCGCGACATGACGCACGGGATGATCCGCACCGAAGTCCGCTCCGCGAACGGCGACAGCCACCTGGGCCATGTCTTCCCGGACGGCCCCGCCGACCGCGGCGGGCTGCGCTACTGCATCAATTCCGCGTCGCTGCGCTTCGTGCCGCGCGATCAGATGGAAGCGCAGGGTTACGGGGCGTACCTGGACCAGGTCGAGGATGTTCGCTAGGGCTTCGGGCTGACGCCGTGCTGCCCTGATGCGCCCGGTCCAGCCCGGGCGCTGCGCGCCGGGGTGCCTAGTGGCCCTCTGGATGGACTCGGACGACGCGGTCGATCCGTGCGGCATAGCAGCCCCGGGTGGCGTAGGGGGCATGCACGCCGGTGCGGTTGCAGGCGCTACGGCGTCGGGTAAGGCGATGTCTTCAGCAGCCGGGCCAGATGCGCGGCGTTGCTGGCGATGGTGCGGATCGTCTCGGCGACTTTCCTGGGCGTCCGCTCCAGGTCCTGGTAATCGGTGCTGCCCATCGCCTCGCCGACCCAGTACGGCGGACTGGCGCCGGGGATGGTGAAACCGACATCGGTGAGTGCCTGGTAGATCTCGGCGCAGCAGTGGTGCGCGCCGTCCTCGTTGCCGACCACCGCGGCGACGGCGACCTTGCCGAAGGTGGGGTAGCGGCCGTCGTCGTCGATCTCCGACAGCACCGCGTCGAGCCGTTCGAGTACGCGCTTGCAGACGCTGGAGGGCTGGCCCATCCAGATCGGCGTGGCGACCACCAGGATGTCGGCGTCCATGATGCGTTTGCGCAGTGGCGGCCACTCGTCGCCGTCGCCCTCGTCGGCGGTGACGCCGGGCTTGACGTTGAAGTTGGCGACGCGGTCGCTGGCGGTCTCGACGTCGTGCTTGCCGAGTGCGCGCAGCACCTGGTCGAGCAGCTTCTGGGTGGAGGAGGGCTCGTCGCCGGACTTGAGCGTGCAGTTGAGGCCGTAGGCGCGCAGGGGCATGGGGGGCTCCTTCGGGCGGGACGGTCGACCGTAGGCGCGGCGGCGTGGATGGGGTGTGGAAGGGCGCGGAGTGGGGCGTGGGCGTTCGGTCACCTGCCTTGCGTCAACAGGTTCGTTGTAGGAGCGACGTGAGTCGCGACCGCGCTGCTTGGTAGCGAGAGGCGTCGCGACTTACGTCGCTCCTACAAGGGCACCTGTCCATCCGCGCGACCGTGTGGCGGGCCGCGGGAACTTGGCGTGTTCGCGGCCGAAGCCGCTCCTACAACGGCATTGCAGGCGCAACGATCAGCGGGATGCCATCGGTGTGGACACGTCGCAGTCGGGACCGGGCACCTTCGTATCGCCACGCACACAGGGACGGAACGCGGGCAGGGCGGCGATGCGGCGTTCGTGCCCGGCATCGATCGCGAAACGCTGCACGGGCTCGCGGCGACACGCAGGGCGTTGCACGGGCAGCGCACTGGGCGCGGCCTCGCAGCTGGCGTCGTACAGCGTGTAGTGGCATCGGCCGCTGGCGCTGTCGATGCACTCGAACCGTGCGACACCCGGGTTCGTGACCACACGGCTGTACAGGCGGTCGATACCGCCGGCCTGCTCGCGCTGGATGAAGGTGCTGCCGCCCAGGTCGCAGCCGTAGAGGGACAGCACGTAGCAGCACAGGGCAATGAGCTTGTTCATGGGGCACCTTGTTGGGTCGGCGGACGCGGCGTCGCGTGCAGGCTTGGACGGCAGTGCGCGTCACATGTGACGGAACAGCGCCATGAAGGGGGCGCTGACCGCCAGGGTTTCGGGGCGCGACTTCAAGCGCACGGTGCCGCGCCCGCTGTCGTCGCGGATGACACCCGCGACGGCCTTGAGGTTGACGATGGTCGAGCGGTGGATCTGCTTGAAGCAGGTCGGGTCCAGCACGTTGAGCAGCTCGCGGATCGGCGTGCGCAGCAGCGCTTCGCCGTCGGCAGTCACCACGGTGGTGTACTTGTGGTCGGCGCGGAAGTAGGCGACGTCCTCGACCAGGATCAGCCGCGTCTCGCGACCGGCACTGGCGGTGATCCAGGTCAGCGGCTCGGGTGCGTCCTTCGCTGGCGCGGCGCGGCCCAGGCGTTGCACCAGGTCGGCCAGCGTGGACGCGTCCAGCTGCGTGCGGCGCGCCTTGAGGCGCTCGACGGTGGCGGCCAGGCGCGCCGGCTCGATCGGCTTGAGCAGGTAATCAATCGCGCCGCGCTCGAACGCGTCCACCGCGTACTGGTCGTAGGCGGTGACGAACACCACCTGAGTCGAGGGGCTGGCCTGCGCCGTGGCCGCGGCCACGTCCAGGCCGGTGAGGCCGGGCATGCGGATGTCCAGGAACGCCACGTCCGGCTGGTGCTCGGCGATGGCTTCCACCGCGCTGGCGCCGTCCTCGCATTCGGCCAGCACGCGCAGCTCGGGCCACGCCGACTTCAGCGCATCGACCAGGCCCTGGCGCAGCAGCGCCTCGTCCTCGGCGATCACGCAGGTGCAGGGCAGGTCATGCATGGCGGGCCTCCCGGGTCGCGGTCGGGCCACCGGCCGGCAGGTTGAGCGTGGCGGCCACGCCCGAGGGGAAGTTGGCAACCACCGACAGCGCGGCCTCGCCGGCGTACATCAGGCGCAGGCGCTCGCGCACGTTCTTCAGGCCGATGCCGGTGCCGCTGGTCTTGGCGTTGAAGCCTTCGCCGTCGTCGGCCACGGTGACCGACACGGTGTCGTCGCTGCGGCGCGCGCGCAGCCACACGGTGCCGCCGGTCGTGCGCGGCTCCAGCCCGTGCTTGATGGCGTTCTCCACCAGCGTTTGCAGCATCATCGGCGGCATCGGCGTGGCGCGCAGCGCCTCGGGGATGTCCACCTGCACGGCGAGGCGGCTGCCCATGCGGATCTTCAGGATTTCCAGGTAGGCGATGGCACGTTCGAGTTCCGCGCCCAGCGTCGACATGCCCTCGTCGGTGGCGGGCAGCGAGCGGCGCAGGTACTGGATCAGGTGCCCGAGCATCTCGTCGGCGCGCGCCGGGTCGCTGCGCGTCAGCAGCTGCGCGCTGGCCAGCGTGTTGTAGAGGAAGTGCGGCTCCACCTGCGCGTGCAGCAGGTTGAGCTTGGCGACGGTGAGTTCCTTCTCGGTGCGCGTCTGCGCGACCGCGTCCTTCTCGCCGCGGCGGTGCTGGGCGATGCGGCGGCTGATCGCGCGCGCCACCGCTTCGGCGTTCTCGTAGTTGGTCGCGTTGTCGACCAGGAACCAGTCGCTCCAGGCCGGGTTCTCCGGCTCGCAGATCAGCGTGACACTGCCGGCATCCCCGGTGGGCGTGACGGTGGCGAGGATCTGGTTGCGGCGCTCGCCGAACCACGCCAGCGGGTTCCAGCGCCCCAGCGGCAGCTCGCCGTAGAGGTTGGGGCGGCCGACCTTGGCGCGCACCTGCAGGCTGTCGCGTGCGCTTTCGACGCTCTCGATGCGCGGCAGCTCACGGATGGCGGCATCGACCAGGTCGAAGGCCTCGCCGGCCTCCAGCGGGATCTCGATCTGCCGGCGCTGGCGGTTCGACAGGGCATCGCTGTCCACCCGCCCGGCCACCAGGCGCACCCGGCCCAGGTGCGACACCGCACCGGTCACCACCAGCGCCATCGTCAGCGTACCGGCGATGGCGACCGGCCATTCCAGCCGGCCCAGCAGCGGCAGCTCGTACCAGATGCTGCTGGCGAGCAGGACCACCAGCAGCCACGCGGCACTGATGCGCAACACGAAGAGAAAGGCCTTGAGCACGGTGCGGTCCGTCGTCATCGGGGAATGCGGCCGAGGATAGCGACGACCCCCCATGTGTGAAGGGGGCGGGCGACGAACCGGGGAATGGCGCGACGAAGCGCCTCTGGAGCGGATCGGGCCGCCTGCGCCCGCCGCGGTGACCGCGCTGCTAGATTGGCGCCGGTCCACGGCAGGAGCGGCACATGGCGACATCCACCGACGAGTTGCAGCGCTTCGTCCGCGAGGCCCTGGCGCAGGGGCAGGGCCGCGAGGCGATCGCCGCGGCGCTGGCGCATGCCGGCTGGCCCCCCGAGCAGGTGGAGCCGGCGCTGGCCGCCTACGCCGACACCCCGTTCCCGGTGCCCGTGCCGCGCCCGCGCCCGTACCTCTCGCCGCGCGAGGCGTTCCTGTACCTGCTGATGTTCGCGACGCTGTACCTCACGGCATGGCACCTGGGCAGCCTGGTGTTCGACCTGATCAACCGCGCGCTGCCCGACCCGGCCGATGGCGCGTACGCCGCCGCCGCGTTCGACCACTCGATGCGCTGGTCGGTCGCCACGCTGGTGGTGGCGTTCCCGGTGTTCCTGCTGGTGGCACGGGTGCTGTCGCGCGAGCTGGCCGCGACCCCGGCCAAGCGGCTGTCGGCGGTGCGGCGCTGGCTGACGTATCTGACGCTGTTCATCGCCGCGGTCGCGCTGGTCGGCGACCTGATCGCCCTCGTGTACCGCGTGCTGGGCGGCGAGCTGTCGCTGCGCTTCGTGCTGAAGGTGCTGGTGGTGGGCGTGATCGCCGGCGGCGTGTTCGGCTACTACCTGGGCGAACTGCGCCGTGAGGAGCGCGAGGGATGAGCGCCTCCCGCATCCCCCTGGACCGGCGCGGGCGCGTAATGGCGATCGTCGCCAGCCTCGTCGTGATCGCGGCCGTCGTCGCCGGCATCGCCAGCATCGGCCTGCCGGGCGCGCAGCGCCAGGCGCGCCTGGACGAGCGCCGCATCGAGGACCTGCAGCGCATCGTGGAGGCCGTCGAACTTCACCACCGCGAACACGGCCGGCTGCCCGCTGACCTGGCCACCGCCGCGGCGCGGCCGGGCTGGGGCCTGGCGCTGCTCGACCCGGTCAGCGGCGAGGCGTACGCCTATCGGCCGCTGCAGGGCGACCGGTTCGAACTGTGCGCGGTGTTCGCCACCGACAGCGGCAGGCGCGGTGGCCCGGGCTGGAACGCGCCGCTGGAGTGGCACCACGGCGCGGGCCGGCACTGCTTCAAGCGCGACGTGCGGCGCAGCGAAAAGCCGCGCGCCTGACCCCGCCGTTGAGTGCGGCCGGGCTCTCAGGTCCGGACAGGCAAAAGAGAACCGGACGGGCGCGGAGGACGCCAGTCCGGTTGAAGGAAGCGGTGCGGTCGGCCTTCGGCGTGGACCGGGCTGCTCCAGGAGAGAGGGGTACTCGGGACGTCGGCGCTTACTCGAGGCTGGCGGTCAACTCGGTGCTGCCGCCCTGCTCGGCCGCGATGCTGTCCATCACGTCCAGCGGCAGGCCGGTGACGGCGTCGACCGGAGCGGTGTCGCCCGGGTAGGCCACCGACGGGCCGTGCGAGGCGTCATCGGCCACCACCACGGTCGAACCGTGCTCGGTGATCGAGAACAGCTTGCGGGCGAATTCGTGAGGCAGGCGCACGCAGCCATGGCTGGCGGGCGTGCCGGGGATGCGGCCGGCGTGCAGCGCGATGCCGTCCCACGTCAGGCGCTGCATGAAGGGCATCGGCGCGTTGTTGTAGAGGTTGGAGTAGTGCTCCTCGCGCTTCTGCAGGATCGGGAACACCCCGGTGGGCGTTTCGTGGCCCGGCTTGCCGCTGCTGATGGTCGAAACGGCGATGCGCACGCCATTGCGATACACGTGGGCGCGCTGCTCGGGCAGGCTCACCACCACGACCAGCGGGCCGGCGGGCGAAGCGTCCGGGTTCCACAGGTAGTCGCCGGGCTCGAGTTCAAACGCAGGGTCGGCGGCAACGACCGGCTTCAGCATGGGCGCGGGCTGGGCGCGGTCGGCCTGCAGGCCGGACACGGGGGCGACGTCGGTACGGGTGGCGTCGAAGACCGGCGCCTGCGCCGATACCGGCAGCGCGATGGCCAGCGCGAGCGTCAGGCCGGCCAGGCGCGGCAGCAGCGACCGGCGGGCGTGGACGTTCCTGGAGGAAGTGCGCGCAATGGCGTCGTTGTTCTTGGTCATGTCGGCAGCCCCGTCGTGGTGTGTGTTCATGGCTGCAGACCCTAGGCAGGCGTCGGTGATCAAGCGTTTGATGATGGTGTCCGGAAGTTGAACGGTGGACACTTTTTCACCACGTTTTGCGCCGGTTTCTTCACGGTCGTGCCACGTGTCTGGCTGGTTCCTGAGCGGAACCGGCATGCGCGGGGAACTGCCGCGCCGGACCCGGGCACGTGCCTGAAACCACCGCGGGGCGGGGTTTCGGGGCGGACACGCAGTGCCGACCACGCGCGCACTAAAGAACCGCGCCGGGCGGTCGATATCCGGTGGCCGAAGTTGTTCTCCCCGTGGTTTTTCTCCCCTTCCTCAAGAGATGCGTCCCATGCAGCGTTCCATCCTGTCCATCGCCCTGGCCACGCTGGCCATCGCCTTCGCCGCCCCGGTGCAGGCCCTGACGCCCGTCAAGCGCGTCGAGCCCGTCTACCCGCCGGAGGCCGCCCGCGCCCGTACTCAAGGCTTCGTCGAAGTCGAGTTCACCGTCGATGCCGGCAAGGTCGCCAGCGTGTCCGTGCTCAACGCCAAGCCGGCGCGGACCTTCGAGGCGGCGGCCGTGCGTGCGGTCAAGCAGTGGCAGTTCGCCAACGGCAGCGCGGGCCGCGGCAAGGTCCGCCTGGACTTCTCGCTCTGACGCGACGCGCCACCTGCACCGCCCTGGAAGCGCGCCGGCAACGGCGCGTTTTCTTTTTTGCACGAACCTGCCCGTGCCGGTGCGCCCTTCACGCCGGGCGTGGCGCAGGGCATCGACACTGTGGGCCCCCAACGCACCGCGAGACCCGCCATGGCCCGCAAGTCCGTCCGGCAGATCGCCGACCTGCTTGAAAAGATCGACACCGCCATGTTGACCACTGTCGGCCCCGACGGCTTCCTGGTCAGCCGCCCGCTCTCCACCCGGGCCAGTTCGTTCGATGGCAAGCGCGTGTGGTTCTTCACCGAAGCCGACAGCCCCAAGGTCGCGGAGATCGCACGCCACCCGAAGGTCAACCTCGCCTACGCCTCCAGCGACCGCAACACGTACGTGTCGCTGGCCGGCACCGCCGAGGTCAACCGCGACCGCCGCCGCATCACCCGCCTGTGGAACGACGCGATGAAGGCGTTCTTCCCCAACGGCAAGGACGACCCCAACCTGGTGCTGCTTGAGGTGCAGGTGCGCAGCATCGAGTACTGGGACGGCCCGGGCAGCCTGATCGGCCAACTGGTCGGCTTCGTCGTCGCCCGCGTCACCGGCAAGGAAGAGCACATGGGCGACAACCGCCTGATCGACATGAGCGGCAAGCGCAGCGCCTCGCGCCTGCCGCCCTCGCACGAGGACGCGCCCGCGGGTGCCCGCAAGGCCGCCCGCCAGGCGTTGAAGAAGGCGCCCGCGAAGAAGGCCGCCAAGGCGCCGAAGAAGGCCGCGACCAAGAAGGCCGCGACCAAGAAGGCCGCAACCAAAAAGGCCGCAACCAAGAAGGCTGCGACGAAGAAGGCCGCCACGAAGAAGGCGCCGTCCAGGACCGCCGCGCGCAAGGCGACGAAGGGCACCGCGACCCGAAAGGCCGCGCCGGCCAAACGAGCTACGAAGAAGGCGGCGCGCCGTTCGACCTCGACCGCGAACGCACGCGCCGAATCCATCCGGCGCGCCCGCACGCGCGGGCGCTGAACGCGGCTCCGGCCTACCGGCGCGGCAGGCCCCGTCGCCTTCAAGCAGCGATGGGGCCCGCCATCGGCGTGTCAGTCCAGGCGCTGCAGCGCGTGCGCGGCCCCGTTGCAGACCGTGATATGCCCGTCGGCACCCACCTCGCCACGCGCGCGCACGCGGTCGCCCACCTCGATGTCGGGGAAGGTATCCACGCCCGGGGCGGGGCAGAGGTTCATCCGCGCCGGTATTTCCACCGTGACCGGCCCCGACGCGGTGTCGACCTGCATGGTCGCGTTGCCGTCGTAGGCCCACGGATCGCGATCGACGGCCACCACGCGACCTTCCGCGGTGTCACGGGCAGCGGAGTCGGCCGGCATCGGCGTCTGGCAGGCGGTCAGGGCCAACGTCGCCAGCGACACGGCGGCGGCAAACGGGATATGGCGGGCAGGCGAGGTGGGTCGGGTCATGGGGGCGGTCTCGGCAGTCGTGGAGCCGCGACGCTAGCGGCGCCCGTGGCAACCGCGCGTGAGCGGCTCGACGCCCGCACGGGCCGGCCGGCCGTGCACGGACAGGGTTGATCGCCGCGCCCGGCGTCGCCATTGCATGGACTCATCCGAACCGGGAGCTGCCCATGCCCACCGTCCTGATCACCGGCGCCAACCGCGGCATCGGCCTGTCGCTGGCGCGTCGATACACCGCCCGCGGCGACCGCGTCATCGCCGCCTGCCGCCAGTCCAGCCCCGGGCTCGACGCCACCGGCGCGCAGGTCGAGGCCGGGGTCGATGTCACCGATGGCACGGCCTTGGCCGCACTGGCCGACCGGCTGGGCGATACGCGCATCGACACGCTGGTGTGCAACGCCGGCATCCTCGGCCGCGAAGCCCTGGACGCGCTCGACGACGACGCGTTCGAGCGCATGCGCCGGCAGTTCGAGGTCAACGCCATCGGCCCGTTGCGCACCGTGCACGCGCTGCAGGGGCGGCTGGGCGAGGGCGCGAAGGTCGGCATCGTCACCAGCCGCATGGGCTCGGTGGCCGACAACACCTCCGGCGGCCGCTACGGCTACCGCGCGTCCAAGGCCGCGGTGAACGCCATCGGCAAGTCGCTGGCGGTCGACCTGGAGAAGCGCGGCATCGCGGTGGTGCTGCTGCACCCCGGGTACGTCGCTACCGAGATGGTCGGCGGCACCGGCGACATCCAGCCCGACGACGCGGCCGCGCAGCTGGTGCAACGGCTGGACGAGCTGACGCTCGGAAAGACCGGCACCTTCGTCCATGCCAACGGCCAGCCGCTGCCGTGGTAACCGTCTGCCTGGAGCCGATGCGATGAGCGCCGACGAGTACGACCCCGACGACAACTTCGCCCACGGCCTGGAGGGCGTCGACGACATCGACGAGGACGCCGCCACCGAGCAGCTGGCGTGGCAGTGGCTGCTCTACGTCAACCCCGACGACGAGGACGGCGCTCAGGAGCAGTTCGCCGCCTGGCAGGAGGCGTGGCTGGCCGCCGGCGGCAACGAGGGCGACGCTGACCCCGTGGCCGCGCTGGCGGCGGTGACCGACTGGCGCTCCAGCGTGCAGGTCGACGTCGACGACGCGGCCGCGCTCGTCGACGGCCTGACCCAGCTCGCCGCGCGCGTGGACGTGCACATCGACTGGGGCGTGGACGACCCCGCCGACGACGCCGACCCCGAATCGCTGATGGCCGAGGCGCATGCCGCTCTGCGGCAGCACGGCTACACGCTGTGGGTGTGGGATGCCGGCTCGGACACGAGCGCGGCGTGGCTGGCCTACCGGCGCGACGACGATGCGGTACGGACGCTGGCGTCGGCGCTGGGGCTGCCGGTGCGCGCCGGCGCCTGAGACGGGCGGCGGCGCATCCCGGCGCTCGCTTCAGCCCGGCTCAGGGTGCGCGGACGCGGGCTCGCAATGAGCGGGCCCGCGTCAGCGCGTCCTCGGCCTGGAGGAAGACCTCGTCCATCGGCGACTGCCCGTGACCGCCGGCGACACCGTGCAGCACGACAGCGCCGGTGCGCTGCTCGAACTCCAGCAGGGCCGGCGCCAGGCGTGCCGACACATCGTCGGCCTTCAGGTGTTCGCCAACGGCCACGACATCGAATGACGTGTCGCTGGGCATCGCCACACCGGCCTCGGGCAACGCCTGCTGGACGGCCTCGGCGAGGTCCCGCAGCAACGCATGGACGTGGGCGGCGCCGTCGCGGGCCACGCGCCCGGCGTAGTCCTGCAACTGGACGATGGCGACCACCGTACCCGTTGCCCGCGGCACGGGCCCGGCGACCATGGCGACGACCGAAGTCTCGTGGCGGTGCCGTGCGGCAGCCATCAGTGCTGCAACCAGGCGCGCCAGCCGGGCCAGCGCCTCGCGTTGCGCCGAATCCAGTTGGCGCGGCGTACGGTCGATAACGCAGAGCGTGCCCAGCGCATGGCCATCCGCGGTCACCAGCGGCATCCCGGCATAGAAGCGGATATGCGGTTCGCCGGTCACCAGGGGGTTGTCGGCGAACCTCGGGTCCAGCGTGGCGTCCGGCACCTCCATCAGCGACCCGGGCGTGCGGATCGCGTGGTCGCAGAAGGCCTGGTCGCGTGGCGTCTGCGTGGCGTCCAACCCTTCGCGGGCCTTGAACCATTGACGGTCCCGGTCGATCAGCGACACGAGTGCGATTGGCGTCGCGCACAGCATCGACGCCAGTTTGGCGCAGTCGTCGTAAAGGGGGTCCGGCAGGGAGTCGAGCACGCGAGTCGCGTCCAATGCGCGCAGGCGCTCGAACTCGTCGTCAATACAGCCGTTCATCGTCGTCATCTGCTGGAAGGGGGGGCGAACCGTGACCGCCGAGCATACCGGCTGCATGGACCGTCCAATCGATCAGTCGGCGCCCACGCGCGTGCGCACCGCGTCCATGTCGCGGATCGGGCGCACTTCGATGCACCCGGTCTGCGCCCATGGGAACTCCGCGGCGATCGCCACCGCCTCGTCCAGGCTGTCGGCCTCGATGAGGTTGTAGCCGGCCAGTACTTCCTTGGTCTCGGCGAACGGGCCGTCCAGCACCTGCGTGCGGCCGTCGCGGATGCGCACCGAGCGCGCCTTGCGCGCCGACTCCAGCTGCTGCGAGCCCAGCAGCCTGCCGTCGCGCTTGAGCTCGTCGGCGTGGCCGAAGCAGGCCTTCATGCGGGTGTCGAACTCGCCTTCGGGCAACGCCTCCAGCAGGGTGTCGTCGTTGTAGACCAGCAGCAGGAATTGCATGGGCGCTCCGGCGGGGCGTGGGGCGGCCATCATGCCCGCATCGGACGGGCGAAAAAAAGTTCGCAGCGCGTGTCGAATCCGCCCGCCCCCGACCGTCGCTCCCGGTGAAGGCGCCGCCGCAGGCGCCACAGGCGAGGAGAACCCCGATGCGCGTCATGGTGCTGGTCAAGGCGACCGAACAGTCCGAAGCCGGGCACATGCCCTCCACCGAGCTGCTGGAGGCGATGGGCCGTTACAACGAGGAGCTGGTCAAGGCCGGCGTGATGCTGGCGGGCGAGGGCCTCCACCCCACCGTGCGCGGTGCGCGGGTGCGCTTCGACGGCGCCTCGCGCACCGTCGTCGACGGCCCGTTTGCCGAGACGAAGGAGCTCGTGGCCGGCTTCTGGCTGTGGCAGGTGCGCTCGATGGACGAGGCGATCGAGTGGGTGCGCCGCTGCCCCAACCCGCACGAGGGGCCGAGCGAGATCGAGATCCGCCCGGTGTTCGAGGCCGAGGATTTCGGCGAGGCGTTCACCCCCGATCAGCGCGAGCGCGAACAGCGCCTGCGCGACGCCACCGAAGCGCGCTGACGTTCCGGGCCCCACGCCCCGGTAGCCAACCCCTAGCCCCTAGACCCTAGTCCCTGGAGAAACCCATGCAACTCGTTCCCTACATGATGTTCAACGGCCAGTGCCGCGAGGCGTTCGCCTTCTATGCCAAGGCCATCGGCGCCGACATCTCCTTCTGCATGACCTATGGCGAGTCGCCGATGTGCGACGAGATGCCGGCCGACAGCCGCGACTGGATCATGCACAGCCAGATCGAGGCACCGGGCCTCATGTTGATGGGCGCCGACGGCCCGCCCATGGAAACCCCGGCCGGTGCCGGAACGGTCAACAACCTGATGGTCGACACGGCCGAGGAGGCCGAGCGCGTGTTCGCGGCGCTGGCCGACGGCGGGCAGGTCCAACAACCGATCCAGGAGACGTTCTGGGCATTGCGCTGGGGAATGCTGGTGGACCGCTACGGCAAGCCGTGGATGGTCAACTGCTCGCGCCCCGAGTAAGGCCCGGATGCAGGTCCATCCAATCGCCATTCTCCATTCCCTGTCCAGCTGGAGCGCCCTTCATGCAGATGTTCGTCAACCTCCCCGTCCGCGACCTCGACCGCACGGTCGCTTTCTTCACCGCGCTGGGCTTCAGCTTCAACCCCAAGTTCACCGATGAGAACGCGACCTGCATGCTGGTCGGCGAGGACAGCTTCGTGATGCTGCTGGTGGAGCCGTTCTTCCGCCAGTTCACCGACAAGCAGCTGTGCGACACGGCCACGTCGATCGAGACCCTGGTGGCACTGGGTACCGACAGCCGCGAGGGGGTGGACGCGCTGCTCAAGGCGGCGTTGGACGCGGGCGCGCGCGAGCCGCGGCCGGCGCAGGACCACGGCTTCATGTACACGCGCAGTTTCGAGGACCTGGACGGCCACACGTGGGAGATCTTCCATATGGCCGGCGATCCGGCGTGAGCGCGCCGGGCACGGTACGGCCATGCATGCGCGTTTGCCCCGGGGGGCGGTCGGTGGTGTGATCCGCGTCCATGGACGCCGACCGCCCGCACGACCCTGCCCGCCAGGCCACGCACCGCACCATCGAGGCGGTGTGGCGCATCGAGTCATCCAAGCTGATCGCCCGGCTGGCGCGGATGCTGCGCGACGTCGGCCAGGCCGAGGACCTGGCGCAGGACGCACTGGTCGCGGCGCTGGAGCACTGGCCGCGCGACGGCGTGCCCGACAACCCCGGCGCGTGGCTGATGCAGACCGCCAAGCGCCGCGGCATCGACCGCATCCGCCACCGCGACCTGGTGGCCGACCGCCACGCGCAGTTCGGCGAGTCGCTGGAACCGGCGGCCATGCCGGCGCCTGACGATGCCGACCGGCTCGACGATGGCATCGGCGACGACCTGCTGCGGCTCGTGTTCACCGCCTGCCATCCGGTGCTGTCGACCGAAGCGCAGGTCGCGCTCACGCTGCGGATGCTGGGCGGGCTGACCACGGCCGAGATCGCGCGCGCCTTCCTGCAGCCCGAACCGACCGTCGCCCAGCGCATCGTGCGCGCCAAGAAGACGCTGGCCAGCAAGCAGGTCGGGTTCGAGGCGCCGCGGCGCGAGGACCTGGCCGATCGCCTGGCCGCCGTGCTCGGCGTGCTCTATCTGATCTTCAACGAGGGCTACGCGGCCACGACCGGCGAGGACTGGATGCGACCGGCGCTGTGCCAGGACGCGATGCGGCTGGGACGCGTGCTGGCCGGGTTGCTGCCCGGCGAGCCGGAGGTGCACGGCCTCGTGGCGCTGATGGAGATCCAGGCCTCGCGCATCCCGGCGCGCACGCAGCCCGACGGCACGCCGATCCTGCTGCTGGAGCAGAACCGCGCGCGC
>CBIHLN010000031.1:0-26648 GCA_966210725.1 uncultured Lysobacter sp.
AGGTAATGGGTCAGTCAGTCGTCGTTCTCGGTGCCCAGTGGGGCGATGAAGGCAAAGGCAAGATCGTCGACCTGCTGACCGAGGAGATCGGTGCGGTGGTGCGCTTCCAGGGCGGCCACAACGCCGGCCATACGCTGGTCATCGGCGGCAAGAAGACCGTCCTGCACCTGATCCCGTCGGGCATCCTGCGCGAAGGCGCGCTGTGCCTGATCGGCAACGGCGTGGTGCTGCACCCCGGCGCGCTGCAGAAGGAGATCGCCGAGCTGGAAGGCAACGGCGTGGAAGTGCGCTCGCGCCTGAAGATCAGCCCGGCCACGCCGCTGATCATGCCGTACCACATCGCCCTGGATCAGGCCCGCGAGAAGGCCGCCGGCGGCAAGGCGATCGGCACCACCGGTCGCGGCATCGGCCCGGCGTACGAGGACAAGGTCGCCCGCCGCGGCATCCGCGTCGCCGACCTGCATTACCCCGAGCAGCTGGCCGAGAAGCTGCGCGCCGCGCTGGACTACCACAACTTCGTGCTGACCCAGTACCTGAAGGTCGATGCGGTCGACTTCCAGCAGACGCTGGACGAGGCGCTGGCCTTCGGCGACTACGTCGAGCCGATGAAGTCCGACGTGGCCGGTATCCTCCACGACCTGCGCAAGCAGGGTAAGCGCGTGCTGTACGAAGGCGCGCAGGGCTCGCTGCTGGACATCGACCACGGCACCTACCCCTACGTCACCAGCTCCAACACCACCGTCGGCGGCGCGCTGGCGGGCACCGGTGTGGGCGCGGACTCCATCGATTACGTGCTCGGGATCGCCAAGGCCTACGCCACCCGGGTCGGCGGCGGTCCGTTCCCGACCGAGCTGCACGACGAGGTGGGCGAGGGCATCCGCGCCCGTGGCCAGGAGTTCGGCGCCACCACCGGCCGCCCGCGCCGCTGCGGCTGGATCGACATCGTCGCGCTCAAGCGTGCCGTCGCCATCAACGGCATCACCGGCCTGTGCATCACCAAGCTCGACATCCTCGACGGCATGCCGACGCTGAAGATGTGCATCGGCTACCAGTACCGCGGCAAGCAAACCGAGTACGCGCCGCTGGACGCGCAGGGCTGGGACGAGTGCGAGCCGGTGTACCTGGAGTTCCCGGGCTGGGAGGAGAGCACCCACGGCATCACCGAGTGGGACAAGCTGCCGCCCGCCGCACGTGCCTACCTGCGCGCGCTGGAAGAGCTGTCGGGCTGCCCGCTGGCGATGGTGTCCACCGGCCCCGACCGCGACGCCAACATCGTCCTGCGCGACCCGTGGTCGTGATGCGCGCGACCTGACCCGCGCCGCACCCCGCACCAGCGAAAGGCCGCCTCCGGGCGGCCTTTCCTCTTTTTTTCAGACCCGCCTCCTGCAGGAGCGGCTTCAGCCGCGATCAACACCCCACCCGGACCGGCGACCCCACTTCGCACGTCCCTCATGCCTCCTGTAGGAGCGACGTGAGTCGCGACCGCGCAGCTTCGACCGCCCACGAATCGCGACTCACGTCGCTCCTACAAGATCCTGCGACTGGCGCCGCGCAAGGGAGGGACCCGGGGGAGGAACCGATCGCGGTTAGAGCCGCTCCTGCAAGGAGGGCGGCACGCCGGCTCCACCGCCCGGTCACGCCGCCCATCGCATCCTGCGCGCCCCTTTTCCCCGGGCATCCCCCCATGCTCAAGTCCGCGCTCATCACCCTGGCCATGGCCGCGTCGGCCGCCAGCGCCCCCGCACTGGCCAACCAGCCCGTCGGCTCGCTCGACCTGCAGCGCTACGCCGGCACCTGGCATGAGATCGCGCACCTGCCGATGTTCTTCCAGCGCAAGTGCGTGGACACCATCACCGCCACGTACACCGTCAATGCCGATGGCACCGTCGGCGTACGCAACGCGTGCCGTACCAAGAGCGGCGAGATGGACGAGTCCACCGGCGTCGCGCGTCCGGTGGAGGGCCTTGATGGCGCGTTGCAGGTCCGTTTCGCCCCCGAATGGCTGTCGTGGGTGCCGATGGTGTGGGCGGACTACTGGGTGATCGACCTGGACCCCGACTACCAGTGGGCCGTCGTCGGCGGGCCCAGCAGGAAATACCTGTGGATCCTGTCGCGCCGCCCGACCATGGACCAGGCGCTGTTCCAGCGGCTCAAGGACGGCGCCCGCCGCCGCGGTTACCCGGTCGACGACCTGGTGATGGCCGCGCCGCTGGACTGACGGTCCCCGGGCTTCGCGCCGTGCCGTTGCGCATCGGTGTCGTCTCCGATACCCACGGCCTCCTGCGTCCGGAGGCCGTCGAGTTCCTGCGGGGCAGCGACCGCATCGTCCACGCCGGCGACATCGGGGCGGCCGGGGTCATCGACGCGCTCACGGCGCTGGCGCCCGTCACCGCCATCCGCGGCAACGTCGATACCGGCGCCTGGGCCGACGCCTTTCCGGACACGGCATCGGTGACGCTCGGCGGCGTCCACCTGCATGTCGTGCACGACCTCAAGCATCTTGCGATCGACCCCGCGGCCGCCGGCGTGCACGCGGTGATCGCCGGCCACTCCCACGCACCGGGGATCCGGTACGTCGGCCGCGTGCTTCACCTCAACCCCGGCAGCGCCGGCCCGCGCCGCTTCACGTTGCCCGTGACCGCCGCCGAGATCCTCGTGGAGGACGGCGGGCTTCAGCCGCGCATCGTCGAGCTGCTCTGACCCACGCGAGGCGGTCGCATCGTTTCCCACCGCATCGGCAACGCGCTACCGTGCCGCCCTGCCCGAGGGGAATAGACGTGTCCGAACCGCGCGCCACCGGCCTGGACACCGCACGCGCGGTGCCGGCGCCCATGTCCGATGCCGACTACCGCCTGATGGTGGAATCGGTGCGCGACTACGCCATCTTCATGCTCGACCCCGATGGCTGCATCCGCTCCTGGAACGCGGGCGCCCGGCGGCTGAAGGGCTACGAACCGGCGGACGTCATCGGCCGCCACTTCCGCCTGTTCTATCCGCCCGAGCAGATGACCGCCAGCGTGCCCGAACGCCTGCTGCGTGAGGCCCTGGCCCACGGCCGCATCGAGGACGAGGGCTGGCGCCTGCGCAAGGACGGCGGCCGCTTCTGGGCGAGCGTGGTGGTCACGGCGCTGTTCGACGCGCACGGCGTGCATCGCGGCTTTACCAAGGTCACGCGCGACCTCACCGAGCGCCGTGAACACGAGGAGCTGCTGCGCCAGTCCGAAGAGCGTTTCCGGCTGATGGTCGAGGGCGTGCGCGACTACGCCATCTTCATGCTCGACACGGAAGGCCGCATCGCCAGCTGGAACCTCGGCGCGCAGCTCAACAAGGGCTACACCGCCGAGGAGATCCTCGGCCGCCACTTCTCGATCTTCTACCCGCAGGAGCAGCTCGACCGCGACTGGCCGGCGCACGAGTTGAAGATGGCCCTGCAAGACGGCCGTTTCGAGGACGTCGGCTGGCGCCTGCGCAAGGACGGCAGCCGCTTCTGGGCCAATGTGGTGATCACCCCGCTGTACGACGAGGCGGGCCGCCACTACGGGTACGCCAAGGTCACCCGCGACATGACCAGCCAGCGGCGTATCGACACCCTGGAGCAGCAGGAGCGCCACCTGCACCAGTTCCTGGCGATGCTCGGGCACGAGCTGCGCAACCCGCTGGCGCCCATCGCCAATGCCGTCGCCATCATGAAGATGGAAGAGACGCCCACCGAGGCCATGCGGCAGACCCGCGACATCCTCGGCCGCCAGGTCAGCCACCTGTGCCGCCTGGTGGACGACCTGCTGGACGTCGGCCGTATCGTCAGCGGCAAGGTGCACCTGGACATGCAGCCCGTCGCCCTGCAACCGGTGGTGCACGAGGCGGTGGAAGCCCACGCGCCGGCGATCGTCAGCCGCGCCCACACCCTGGTGCTGGAGCTGGACGGCACGCCGCTGTGGGTCAGCGGGGACCGCGTGCGTCTGGTGCAGGTGCTCAGCAACCTGCTGCACAACGCGGTGAAGTTCACGCCCGACGGGGGGCGCATCACGATCGGTCTGCATCGCACCGCGGACACGGTCGAACTGTCCGTGGCCGACACCGGCCCGGGCATCGCGCCGGAGAACCTGTCGTACGTGTTCAAGCTGTTCGCACAGGACGAACACCCGCCGTCGCGCGCCCACGGCGGGCTGGGCATCGGCCTCAGCCTGGTCCACCAGATGGTGCAGCAGCACGGCGGCAGCATCGGCGCGTTCAGCACCGGCGAGCCGGGTCGGGGCGTCGAGTTCGTCATCACGCTGCCGGCGCTCCCGCCCCCGGTCGACGCGGCCTGATCGACCTGGCCAGCGCGTCCCGCCTGCAGACGCGGCTTCCGCCGCGAGCCCGGGCGCTCGATTGCGGCGCACCTCGATCCATCCAGGCCGTGCCCTGTAGGCGCGGCTTCCGCCGCGATCCCCGACCGGGCACCCGACCGGGCACCCGACCACACGCCCGAACGCCGCGCGCGCCGTACCCGTCACATGCGCAGCGCACGTTGCGACCGCCGGCGCCGTGCCCGCGATCGAGTGCGGCCGACGTTGCTGCCGCAGCAGCACGGTATCGAGGATCGTCGCGGTCGCACAGGCGATCCGCACGGCCCGGCGTCCACCGCAACTGACGCCGCAACCGCAGAAGATCGGCGGGCGCGCTAAAGGTTTCCGGCGCGCGGCCGATTCCGACACGGAAGAAGAAAGAAGAACCACCGATCCCCGGGAATGGAGCGCCCGTCCACCGGATCGACCGCTGCCCGTCCGAAGGGCGCCGGCGCCGCCGAGGGTTTGCCGCCGCCCATGCCACCGCCCCACGTCCCTCTGGATGCCGCCCACCCCTCGCCCTACCGCGAGGCGCTGGACCGTGGGCAGGCGACGCTCCGTTTCGAGCCCGAGCTCGAGCGGGCGTTCCGCAAGGACCAGCACCTCATGAACCTGGCGTGGCTGCGCTGGGTGCTGTGGATCGGCATCGGCACGTACGTGACGTTCATCGCCATCGATCTGACGACCATCCCGCTGCACGCGTCGCGCTGGACGGCGGCCATCCGCCTGTTCCTGATCGTGCCGGCGCTGGTGGCGGCGCTGGTGATCAGCCACCGCCCGGCGCTGCGCGCGTGGCTGATACCGGCCGTGTTCCTGGCGGCGCTGGTGACCGGCTGCGGCACCGTCGGCATCGTCGTGCTCACCCTGGCACTGGATGCGCCCGTCCCGTACGAAGGCACGTTGTTGCTGCCCTTCGCCATCTACCTGCTGGTGGGCCTGCCGTGGCGATGGGCACTGGTGGCCAACACGGCGGCGCTGGTGATGTTCCTGGCCCTGGTGCCGGTGTGGCAGCCCGACCCGCTGATCCTGACCTACCAGCTGTCGTACATGGTGCTGGCCAACATTGTCGGCGCCTGTGGCGGCTTCGCGCTGGAGTACCGCGCGCGCATCACCTTCCTCACGGCCGGCATGCTGTCGGAACTGGCCGAGCGCGACGGGCTGACCGGCATCCACAACCGGCGCAGCTTCAACGAGCACCTGCACCGCGTGTGGCAGCAGGCCGCGCGCGACGGCACCTGCGTGGCGCTGGCCCTGATCGACGTCGACCACTTCAAGCAGTTCAACGACCGCCACGGCCATGCCGACGGCGATGCCGCGCTGCGCGGCGTGGCCCGCGTCGTGGCCGGCCACGCCAAGCGGCCGCTGGACCTGGCCGCGCGGTATGGCGGCGAGGAGTTCGCGCTGGTCTGGTACCAGCCCGACAGCGGGCGCCTGACCGCCCTGGCCGATGCACTTCGCCGCGACATCGCGCGGCTGGAACTCCACGGCGCCGAAGGCCCCACCGGCCGCGTGACCGCCAGCCTCGGTGTTGCCCTGCTGCGCCCGCGCAACGCCCCGCGCCACACCGACCTGCTGCGCGCCGCCGACATCGCCCTGTACCAGGCCAAGCACGGCGGCCGCGACCGCGCCGTGGTGCTGTCGCACCCCGACCTCGAGCAACTCAGCTTCCCCGAAGCCGTCAGCGCCTGAGTCCCTGCATCGCCCGCCCGTGTAGGACGGCCCGTGTAGGAACGGCTTCAGCCGCGAACCAAAGCCGGCCCCTCGAAGACGCACGCCGATGGCCACGCGCCCCAGAACCTGTGTAGGAGCGACGTAAGTCGCGACCACGCACTCCACCCGAGCGCCAATCGCGGCTGAAGCCGCTCCTACAAGGGCATCCGCCGCACGCGCCGACAAGGATCAGCGTGCAGTCACTCCGCCGCCAGCTTCTTCTTCATCCGCTCGAAGTCCTTCCGGTACTTCTTGGCCAGCTGCACCTTCTGCGTCTCGGTCAGCACCTTGCCCGACACCTGGAAGAACTTCTTCTCCTCCTCGCGCAGGTGGTGGTGCACCTGGTGGCTCAGCTCCTTGCACTTCTCCAGCCACGCCTCGCCGGCCGGGTCCAGCGACTGCACGTCTTCGACCAGCTCGTCGATCTCGTGGTGCTCATGCAGTGCATGGCGCGTGGAGTTCAGCCCCATGTCGTCCATCAGCATCGGCGCGTACAGGAACCGCTCCTCGGCCGCCTCGTGCGCCTCCAGCTCGATCCGCGCCTGCGTGAACAGGTCCAACCGCTCGCGCGTGCCCGGCTTGCTGCGCAATAATTTGCGGAACAGGGACCGCTGCTCTTCGTGGCTCTCGCGCAGGGCGTCGTAGATCGTCTCGGACATGCCGGCCTCCATGGGGTGGGGAAGGGGGCACGGTACCGGGCCCGGTGTCAAAGCCGTGCAGGCAGGGCGGCCCGGGTGGTGGGCAAGGCTCAAGAACAGGCGCGCGCGGCCGTCATTGCTCCGAAGGGGCGGGCGCCGGGCGCGCCTGCGTTGCAGGCGGGGCACGGAAATTGCCTGTGGAGCGTGTGGCAGCGACCCTTTAAGCGGGGCCGCCGGTTTTATGGCGGAGATGGGCGACGGCGCTCCGAATGGCGGTCGTCGAACGGGCAGTCGCAACAGACAACAGACAACAGGCGCACGGATCAGTCCGGACGTCGTTCAGAAGCGGGAACCAGGGGAAAAACGATGTCCACGACTCATGCGGTCCGCCGCGCGCGCCACGCGCTCGCGGTGGTGGTGCTGTTCGCCGTCGCGATGACCGCGCACGCGGCGCCGGCCACGCTTTCGTACTCGAGCAACATCGGGCTTGGCGACGGCATCGCGTCCGACGGCGACGGCGGCTCCGTGGATATCCCCGGCAAGAACATCCAGGTGGTGAACATTGCGGATGCCGCCGGTACCACCCTCGGTGCGATCACCTGGTTCGACAACAGCTATTTGTTCAGCAGCGATCCGTCCTACAGCGGTTTGACCTACGACTCGCCAGACGGCCCGAAAGGCATGGCCATCCGGTCCGGCGATGGTGGCGAGTTCAAGCTTTCGTCCTTCCACTACTACAACTGGGCGGAAACGCAGAGCACCACCAACACCGTCGCGGGTTACCGCGATGGCGTCCAGGTGGCCTCGATGACCTTCGAAGCGTATGACCCGTCCTCCAATCCGATGACCGTCGTGCCCGGCGCCGGGTTCGACAACGTCGACGAAGTGCGGATCTACATTTCCGCAGGCGGATATCTGGATAACCAGTCCGCGACAGGACACTCCATGAACGACATCGTCATCGACGATGCCGTCGTGCCCGAGCCGCCCACCGTCACCGACGCCCGCATCAGCCTGTCGGGCGCATCGGGTACCGGCGGTACCTACCGGATCGGCGACACCGTCACCGCGACCTGGAACAACACCGCCGGGGGCGACAACAACGCCGGCGTGACCGGGGTCACCGTCGACTTCTCGCAGTTCGGCGGCGGCGCGGCCGTGGCGGCGAGCAACAGCGGTGGAACCTGGACGGCGACCTACACCCTGGTATCAGGCGCCATCGATGCCGCCAACCGCAACGTCAGCATCACCGCCACCAACGTGCACGGATCGACGACCCGGGCCGACACCACCAACGCATCGGTCGACAGCGTCGCGCCGGTCGTCACCGACGCCTACATCAGCGTCTCCGGCGGCACGGGCATCGGCGGCGCCTTCAAGATCGGCGACACCGTCACCGCTGCCTGGAACAACACGGCCGGCGGCGACAACAACAGCGACACCCTCAGCGCCGTCACCGTGGACTTCAGCCAGTTCGGCGGTGGCGCCGCCGTCGCCGCGACCAACAGCGCGGGCACCTGGGTGGCCACGTACACGCTGGTGGCCGGTGCGATCGATGCGGCCAACCGCAATATGAGCGTCACCGCAGCGGACAACGCGGGCAACACAACGGTGCGTGCCGACACGAGCAATGCGACGGTCGACACCACGGCGCCGGCCGTCACCGCCATTGCCCCGGCCGGCGGCGCGACGGCCGCCGACACCGCCGTGACCTTCAACGTCGCCTTCAACGAATCCGTCGGCAACGTGTCTGTCGACGACTTCGCGCTGGCTTCCACCGGCAGCGCGTCGGGCAGCATCGCCGGCGTGTCCGCTGCCAGCGGCGCCTCGGTCGACGTCACCGTCAATAGCATCACCGGCACCGGCACCCTGCGGGTCAACCTCAATGGCGGGAGCAATCTCCAGGACGATGCCGGCAACGGCCCGCCGGCGGCCTTCACCAGCGGCACCGCCCACACCGTGGATATCCCCGAGGCGCCCGGCGCGCCCGTCATCGGCACCGCCACGCCGGGCGACGGGCAGGTGTCCATCGCCTTTACCGCACCCGCCGACAACGGCGGCTCGGCGATCACCGGCTACACGGTGACCTCCAGCCCCGGCGGCATCACCGGGACCGGCGCGTCTTCGCCGATCACGGTCACCGGCCTGGACAACGGCACCGCCTACACCTTCACCGTAACGGCGACCAACGCCGTCGGCACGGGCGGGGCGTCGGGAGTGTCCAATGCGGTCACGCCGCGGGCGCCGCAGACCATCAGCTTCGCCAATCCCGGCGCGCAGAACTTCGGCACCACACCGACGCTCACGGCGAGCAGCAGCGCGGACCTGCCGGTCAGCTTCAGCTCTTCCACCTCGGGGGTCTGCACGATCACCAGCGGCGGCACGCTGACGTTCGTCACCGCCGGCACTTGCACCATCGATGCGGACCAGGCCGGAGATGCCGCCACGACCGCGGCGGCAACGGTGTCGCAATCCTTCACTGTCAACGCCGTGGTTCCCGGCGCGCCGACCGCGGCCATCGCGACGGCGGGCGACACCCAGGTCTCGGTGGCCTTCAGCGCACCGTCCAATTCCGGCGGCGCGGCCATTACCGGCTACACGGTCACCTCCAACCCGGGCGGCATCAGCGCCAGTGGCGCCGGCTCGCCAATTGTGCTGACCGGCCTGACCAACGGCGTGGCGTACACCTTCACGGTTACGGCCGAAAACGTGGCCGGCATCGGGCCCGCATCGATGGCGAGCAACCCGGCCACCCCGGCCGCCGAGCAGACCATTACGTTCACAAACCCCGGCGCGCAGAACTTCGGCACGACGCCTACGCTGACCGCCAGCAGCAGCGCTGGCGTGGGGTACCCGGTCGTCTTCAGCTCGTCCACGACCGGCGTCTGCACGGTCACCTCGGGCGGCACGCTGGCCTTCGTCACCGCCGGCACCTGCACCATCAACGCCGACCAGGCGGGTGACGCCAGCTACCTGCCGGCCACGCAGGTGAGCCGCAGCTTCACCGTCAACGCCGTCCTTCCCGGCGCACCGACGGGCGTCGCGGCGGTGGCGGGCGACACACAGGCGACGGTGTCCTTCGACGCCCCGGCCAGCGCCGGCGGCAGCGCCATCACCGGCTACACCGTCACCGCCAACCCGGGTGGCGCGACCGCGTCCGGCGCCGGCAGCCCGCTGACGGTCACCGGCCTGACCAACGGCGTGGCGTACACCTTCACCGTGACCGCCGACAACGCCGCCGGCACCGGCGCCGCCTCGACGGCGTCCAACGCGGTCACCCCGGCGCCGCCGCTGGTGGCGGCCCCGGTCAGCCTGACCGTCGCGTACGGCGCGCCGGCCACGGCGGTCACGCTGGACATCACCGGCACGCCCACCTCGGTGGCGGTCGGCACCGCGCCCGCGCACGGCACCGTCGTGGCCAGCGGCACGGGCATCACCTACCAGCCGGCCGCGGGTTATGCCGGGCCGGACAGCTTCACCTACACCGCCAGCGATGGCCTCAATACGTCGGCACCGGCCACCGTGACGGTCACCGTCCAGGCCGCCACCGTCACCTTGGACGCAACGGCCCCGGCCGACGCCACGGGCAGCGCGGCGTACACGCACGCGTTCACCGCCAGCGGCGGCACCGCGCCGTACACGTTCGCGCAGGTCGCCGGTGCATTGCCCGACGGCCTGGCGCTGGCCGCCGACGGCACGTTGTCGGGTACGCCAACGGCGTCCGGCACGTTCGCCTTCACCATCGAAGCCACCGACAACAGCACCGGCACCGGTCCGTTCGCCGCGCAGCAGGCCTATACGCTGACAGTGCAGGCACCGGCCCTCGCGTTAGCACTGGTGACGCCGGAGATCACCTTCGGCGATGGCATCGACCAGACGTTGCAGGTCACGGGGGGCACCGCGCCGTACACGTTCACCGTGGTCGATGGCGCGCTGCCGCCAGGCGTCGCGCTGAGCACCGCCGGCGTGCTGTCGGGCACCCCGACCGCCGCCGGCCGGTTCGACGCCACCCTGGAGGTGCGCGACGCCAACGGCTTCACCGCGCAGCAGGCGATCGAAATCGTGGTCGAGCCGCAGGCGCAGGCCATCACCGGCTTTGCCGCCAACCCGGGCGCGCCGGTGTTCGCGCCGGGCGGCACGTTCGCATTGACCGCGCAGGGCGGCGCATCGGGCAACGCCATCGTGTTCGCCAGCACCACCGCGGCGGTGTGCACCGTGGCCGGCGACACCGTGACGATGCTCGCGGCCGGCCGCTGCGGGCTGAGCGCCGACCAGGCCGGCGACGCCAACCACAGCGCCGCCGCGCAGGTGGCGCTGGAGGTCGACATCGCCGCCGCCGTGCCGACGCTGGTCTGGCCCGAGCGCCTGTCCAAGGTGCTGGGCGAGGCCGCGTTCGAACTGGACAACCCCGACAGCGACAGCGCCGGCGCGTTCACCTTCACCAGCAGCCAGCCCATGGTGGCCAGCGTCAGCGGCCGCACCGTGACCCTGCACGCGGCCGGCACCGCCGTCATCACCGCCACGCAGGCCGCCGACGGCAACTACGCCAGCGCCAGCATCCAGATGGAGCTGGTGGTGGTCGAACGCCCCGACCCCACGCGCGACCCCGGCGTCACCGGCCTGATGCAGGCCCAGGTGGATGCCAGCGTGCGCTTCGCCAATGCCCAGCAGGCCAACATCCGCGACCGCCTGCGCCAGGTACGCAACGGCGCCAACGCCAGTTCCAGCACCCTGACGCTGGCCTACGCCGGCGGCGACACCGGTGCGGGCCTGTCGGTGCCGCTGGGCCAGGCCGCCGCATCCGCGTGGCCGGCACTGCCGCAGGGGTGGGGCGCCTGGTTGTCGGGCACCGCCACGTTCGGCAGCAGCGGCCGCCGCAACGGCTTCGACTTCGAGACCGACGGCATCACGCTGGGTGCGGATCGCGCGATTGGCGACAACCTGATCGTCGGTATCGCCGGCAGCCTGGCGGCCAACGACAGCACGCTGGACGCCAACGGCGCCTCGCGCCTGCAGGCCGACCAGCGCTCGCTGGCCCTGTACGGCCTGTGGCGCGCCGGCGAGCACCTGTTCGTCGATGCCGTGGCCGGCACCGGCCAGCTGGACTTCGACCTGCAGCGCTGGAGCACCGACGCCGATGCGCTGGGCACGGCCACCCGCGATGGCGACCAGCAGTTTGCGTCGCTGTCGATGGGCTATGCGCACCAGGGCGCATCGATGAACCTGACCGGCTACGGCCGCCTGGACGCCAGCCGCACCACGCTGGATGCCTACCGCGAACACGGCCTGGCGCTGTACGACCTGGCCTACCGCGAGCAGGGGGTCGACAGCCGTACGGCCGCCATCGGCCTTGAAGGCCAGTGGCAGCTGGGCGAGGCGGGGCGCGTGCGGCCGTTCTGGAGCGTCGAGTACCGCCAGGCGCTGGAGGACAAGGGCGACGCCGCCATCAACTACGTGCTGATGCCGGCCGCCACCGACTACCGCCTGCGCATGTCCAGCTACAACGACAATGCGCTCTCGCTGTCGGCCGGCCTGGACGTCACGCTGCGCCGCGGCTGGCTGCTGTCGCTGCTGCTGGGCCACGAGCAGGCACGCAACGCGAGCGAGGCCAGCCGCATCGGCCTGCGCCTGTCCTACGGTGCGCAGCCCACGGCCGTCGATCCGGTGGTGGTGCCCGATGACGGCAGCCTCTCGGCCGTGCCCGAAGGCGAGTGCCGCATCGCCCGCTGCCGGAAGGCGGGCACGCGCTGACGTCCACCGCATCGCCGCATCACACGCCCGGCCCCGCGCCGGGCGTTTTTTTTGCGCCACCCAATGATTCGTTATCGAAAGGCTAATGGACGGCTAACGTGCGCCTAATCGGGCCTTAATCGTGCGCCTCCAGCATGCCGGCCCATGCACTGGATACGCCCCCACGTTTCGCTCGCACCGTTCCCCGGCCGGTTCGCCGACGTGCGCCTGGTCGACCCCGTCGACCCCCGGCGCGAAGCGGTGGAGCGCTTCATCGCCGACGTCTACCTGCACCGCTACGGCGCCCGCCTGCGCAGCTTCCTGCCGCACCTGCTGGCCTACGAGGACGGCAACGGGGCACTGGTGGCCGCCGTCGGCCTGCGGTCGGGCGGGGAAGGGGACCTGTTCGTCGAGCAGTACCTGGACGCGCCGATCGAATCGGCCATGCCGCAGCGTGGCATCGTCCGCACGGTGGACCGGCGCGCGGTGGTGGAGGTGGGCAACTTCGCCGCCACCACGCCGGGTATCGCGCGCGAGCTGATCGTGCAGGTCGCGCACCTGCTGCACCAGGCACGCATGGACTGGGTGCTGTTCGTGGCCACCCAGCAGCTGCGCAACGCATTCCAGCGCCTGCACCTGTCAACGGTCGAACTGGCGGAAGCGCGCGTCGACAACCTGCGCGAACGCTGCAACGACTGGGGCGACTACTACGCATCGCGCCCGCGCCTGATGTGCGGCAACGTCGCCGAGGGCGTCGCGCTGCTGCGCGACAGTGCCGCGCCGCCGGTGCCGTGTGCCGCGCCGGTGCTGTGCCTGGCGGGCGCGTCATGACGTCGCCGGCATCCGACACCCGCCTGGTCGAGCGCCTGCAGAGCCGCGCGGTCCGCCTGGTCACCGCGCAGGGGACGCTCGGCGACGACGCCGTGCGTGCGCGCATCGACCGCACCGTGGACTGGCTGCAGCGCACCGGCACGCGCCGCGTCGCCAGCCGGCTGGACAACGGCCCCGGGTGGTTCGCACTGGACCTGGCGATCCGGCAGGTCGGCGGTGTGCACGTGCCGCTGCCGACGTTCTTCTCGCCCGCGCAGGTCGCACACGCCCTGGCCAGCAGCGGCGCGGACTGCATCGTCACCGCTGCCGCGGACACCATGCCGGCGGGTGCCGAAGCACCTGTCGGCCTGCTGGACGGCGGTGCGCTGGCCGGCTGGCGCGTCGCTGCAACGGATGGCGTCGACACGCGTCTCCCGGCCGGGACCGCCTGCATCACCTACACCTCCGGCACCACGGGCCAGCCCAAGGGCGTGTGCCTGGAGGCCGACACGCTGTTGACGGTGGCCCGCTCACTGGTGGACGCGTCGTCGGCCATCCGCCCACGCCGGCACCTGTGCCTGATGCCGCTGTCAACGCTGCTGGAGAACGTCGCCGGTCTCTACGCCACCGTGCTGGCCGACGCCGAGATCGCGCTGCCGTCACTGGCCGAGATCGGCTACACGGGGGCCACGGGCCTGGACATGCCCACGCTGCTGCGCTGCCTGCATCGCTACCGGCCCGAGAGCGTGATCCTGGTGCCGCAGTTGCTGCTGGCGCTGGTGATGGCCGCGGAACAGGGCGCGCCGTTGCCGGACTCGCTGCGCTACATCGCCGTCGGCGGAGGCCGCATCGGGCCGGGGTTGCTGGCGCGTGCGCGTGCCCTCCGACTGCCGGTCCACGAGGGTTACGGGCTCACCGAGTGCGGATCGGTGGTCTGCCTCAACCGGCCGGGGGCGGTGCGCGATGGCAGTGTCGGCCAGGCGCTGCCGCATGCGCGCGTGTCGGTGGTCGACGGCGAACTGTGCGTCGACGGTGCGCGTGCGCTGGGCTTCCTCGGTGGCGCGCCGCTGCCCGACGGGCCGGTCCGCACCGGCGACCTGGGTCACGTCGACGCGGACGGCTTCGTGCATGTCACCGGCCGCCGCAAGAACGTGTTCATCACCGCGTTCGGTCGCAACGTCTCGCCCGAGTGGGTGGAGAGCGAGCTGCTCGCGCACCCCGCCATCGGCCAGGCCGTGGTGCACGGTGAGGGGCAGGCCGACAACGTCGCCGTGCTGGTGCCGCGCCGGCCGGATCTGGACGACAGCCGCATCGCGCGCGCACTGGCGGAGGTCAACGCCGGGCTGCCCGACTACGCACGCGTGGCGCGCTTCGTGCGCGCGGCCGCGCCGTTCACCTCCACCGACGGCCTGCTGACCGCCAACGGCCGTCCGCGCCGCGCCGCCATCCTGTCCCGCTACCAGGCCGACATCGACGCCTGCTACCGGGGCGACCCCACCGTTCCCTCCCCCGGAGTTGCCGCATGAGTTTCCACGACGACCTGCTCGCGCAGACCACGGCCGAGCGCGACGCGCTGGTGTCCATCCCGCTCATCCAGTCCGCGCTGGCCGGCGCGATCACGCGCGAGGACTACGTCGCTTTCCTGACGCAGGCCTACCACCACGTCCGCCACACCGTGCCGTTGCTGATGGCGTGCGGCGCGCGCCTGCCGGCGCGGCTGGAGTGGCTGCGCACCGCCATCGGCGAGTACATCGAAGAGGAAATGGGGCACCAGGAATGGGTACTCGACGACATCGCCGCCTGCGGTGCGGACCGCGCCCGGGCCGAGGCGTCGATGCCGTCGCTGGCGACCGAACTCATGGTCAGCTACGCCTACGACACGATCCACCGCGGCAATCCGGTCGGGTTCTTCGGCATGGTGCTGGTGCTGGAAGGCACCAGCGTCGCGCTGGCCACGCGCGCGGCCGACACCCTGCAGGCCTCGCTCGGGTTACCGCGCAACGCGTTCGGTTACCTGCTGTCGCACGGCGACCTGGACATCGGGCACGTCGGGTTTTTCAAAGGCCTGATGGACCGCCTGGACGACCCCGGCGACCGCGCCGCGGTGGTGCACGCCGCGCGCCGCTTCTACGTGCTGTACGGCGACATCTTCCGCACGCTGCGCAGCGGCGGTGTGCGCCTGGCCGAGGCCGCCTGATGGACCTGGCCGGGCGCAGCGTGATCCTGACCGGCGCCAGCGGCGGCATCGGCGAGCCGCTGTTCGCGGCGCTGACCGCCGCCGGCGCGCACGTGCTGGCGGTGGGGCGCAGCGAGGCCCGCCTGCGCGGGCTGGCGCAGTACGTGCCTGCCGGCGCGGTGCACCGGGTGGTGGCGGACGTGGCGACCGCCGAGGGCCGCGCCCGCGTGCTGCAGGCGGCGCATGCGATGCGCCCGCGGCCCTCGGTGCTGGTGCTGGGGCATGCGCAGAGCGCCTTCGGGCTGTTCCAGCAGCAGGACCCGGAGGCCCTGGCGCGCCTGCTGCAGACCAACCTGGTGGCGCCGATGCTGCTGATCCGCACGCTGCTGCCCGTCCTGCAGACCCACGACCGCGCCGCCGTCGCGGTGCTGGGCTCGACCTTCGGCAGCCTCGCGTTTCCCGGTTTTGCCGCCTACAGCGCCAGCAAGTTCGGGCTGCGCGGGCTGACCGAAGCGCTGGCGCGCGAGTACGCCGACACGCCGGTGCGGTTCCAGTACCTGTCGCCGCGCGCCACGCGCACGCCGTTCAACACGCCGGCCGTGGACGCGCTCAATACCGAGCTCAAGACCGCCAGCGACGACCCCGCCGATGTCGCCCGCCAGCTGGTGGCCGCCCTGCAGCGCGGGACCTCGCGCCTGCAGATCGGGTGGCCGGAAAAACTCTTCGCCCGCCTCAACGGGCTGCTGCCCGGGCTGGTCGACCGCAGCCTGCGCACGCAACTGCCGGCCGTCCGCCGCCATGCCCACCTGCCGTCCCACCCCCTGCCGGAGACCCCGCGCCATGAACCGCAACCGCAGTAACCCCCTGTTCGGCTTCACCCTCCTGTGCGTGCTGGTGGGCGGCAACGCCTTCGCCGCCGGGCCCGCCCGGCCTGACGTGGAGCAGGTGCGCGACCGCTGGGCCCAGATCAACTACCAGACCCCCAAGGCGCAGCGCGAAGCCGCCTTCGGCGATCTCGCGCTGCAGGCCGCCCAGGCGCGCAAGGCGCACCCGGGCGATGCCGATGCGTTGATCTGGGAGGGCATCGTGCTGTCCAGCCTGGCCGGCGAGAAAGGCGGCGTGGGCGCGCTGGGCCTGGTCAAGCGCGCGCGCTCGGACTTCGAGGCCGCCATCAAGCTCGACCCGGACGCGCTGGACGGCGCGGCCTACACCAGCCTGGGCGCGCTGTACTACCAGGTGCCGGGCTGGCCGATCGGGTTCGGCGATGACGACACCGCGCGCGAGCTGCTGCGCAAGGGCCTGGCGGTCGACCCCGACGGCATCGACGCCAATTACTTCTATGCCGATTTCCTGCGCGACCAGAAGGACTGGGCCGGCGCCAAGGCGGCCTACCAGAAGGCCCTGTCCGCGCCCGCGCGCCCCGGCCGCGCCACGGCCGACGCCGGCCGCCGCCGCGAGGCCGAGGCCCGGCTCAAGGAGGTCACCGCGCACCTTGCGCGCTGACCGCGACGCGCACCAGACTGGCGGCATGCGCATCCTGCTGGTGGAAGACGACCCGTCGCTGGGGCAGGGCCTGAGCACCGCGCTTCGGCGCGGTGCTTTCGCCGTCGACTGGGTGCAGGACGGCGCCGCCGGCCTGTTCGCCATCCGCGACGACACCTTCGACCTGGTGGTGCTGGACCTGGGACTGCCGCGCATGGACGGCATCGACGTGATCCGGCAGATCCGCGCCGACGGCAACCCGGTGCCCATCCTGGTGCTGAGCGCGCGCGAGCGGCCGGCCGACCGCACCCAGGGCCTGGACGTGGGCGCCGACGACTACCTGGGCAAGCCCTTCGACACCGCCGAACTGCTGGCACGCGTGCGCGCCCTGATCCGCCGCAGCGCCGGGCGCGCGCAGCCCACGCTGGAGGCCGGGCCGCTGCAGCTGGACCCCACCTCGCTCGCGGCCCGCTGGCACGGCCGCAACCTGGACCTGACCCGCCGCGAGTTCGCCCTGCTGCGGTTGTTGATGGAGCAGCGCGGCCGCCCGATGGCGCGCGATGCGATCCAGCGCCACCTGTACGGCTGGAACGACGACGTCGCCAGCAACGCCGTGGACGTGCACGTGCACGCCCTGCGCCGCAAGCTCGACCCGGCCGCCATCCGCACCGTGCGCGGTATCGGCTACGCGCTGGGCGACCTGGCGGGCGCCGCCCCGTGAACTCCATCCGCGGCACGTTGCTGTGGGTGCTGCTGGGCACCCTGGGCACGCTGATGGCGGTCGCCGGCTGGCTGAGTTACCGGGCCGGCCTGCAGGAGGCGGGGGAAATGTTCGACGCGCGGCTGGTGCAGTCCACCCGCGTGCTGGTCAGCCTGGTCGACGAGCCGCTGAGCGAGCTCAACGCCTACCCGGGCGAGCCCATCGTGCTGCGCGGCTGGCACGGCCAGGCGCAGGGCGTGGGCGAGGACCTGGCGTTCGAGGACGGCCACGCCTACGAAAACAAGCTCGCGTTCCAGGTGTGGGATGCGCGCGGCCGCCTGCTGCTGCGCTCCGACAGCGCGCCGCTCACGCCACTGGCCGACCGCGTGCCCGGCTATGCCGACGTGGTCATCGACGGCGCGCGCTGGCGCGCGTTCACCCTGCGCTCGCGCGAGGGCCGCTGGTTCCAGTCGGCCGAATCGTCCGACATCCGGCAGGAGCTGGCCACCGACATCGCCGGCGGCACGCTGCTGCCTCTGGCGCTGTCGCTGCCGTTGATGGCACTGGTGATCGGCTGGAGCGTCGCGCTGGCGACGCGGTCGCTGCGCCGGCTGTCGCACGAGATCGGCCAGCGCGATCCCGAGCGTCTTGCGTTGCTGGACCCGGAGCAGGTGCCGCGCGAAGCGCAGGGCCTGGTGCGCGCGCTCAACAGCCTGCTGCAACGGCTGGACGTGGCGCTGGTGCGCGAGCGCCGGTTCGTGGCCGACGCCGCGCACGAGCTGCGGACCCCGATCAGCGCGTTGAAGGTGCACGCCGACAACGCGCGGCTGGCGCAGGACGCCGACGACCGCGAGGACTCCCAGCGCCTGCTGGCCGAAAGCGTCACGCGCGTGGAGCGGTTGATCGCACAACTGCTGTCGTTGAGCGGGGCAGGGGGCGTGGGTGGCGCCCGCCAGCGCACGCGGCTGAGCCTGGATGCGCTGGCGCGGACCGAGATCGACGAGTTGCGGCCGCTGGCCGAACGCAAGCGGCAGACGTTGCAGGCCGACCTGGACGATGTGCAGGTGTCGGGCGACGAGTTCGCGCTGGGGCTGCTGCTGCGCAACCTGGTGGAGAACGCCGTGCGTTACACGCCGGACGGCGGCACCGTCGCGGTGCGGGTCTCGCATGACGGCGCGCACGCGGTGCTGGAGGTGGAGGACTCCGGCGCCGGCATCCCCGACGCCGACCGCGAGCGCGTGTTCGACCCGTTCTACCGGCGCCTGGGCTCCGGCCAGGCCGGCAGCGGCCTGGGCCTGGCCATCGCGCGTGAGGTGCTGGCCGCGCACCGGGGCACCATCGCACTGGACCGGTCGACCCGCCTCGGCGGCCTGGCCGTGCACGTGGCGCTGCCCACGGGCGATTGACCATGGCCCCCCCCGTGCACGCGGCCATCCGCTCCACGTGCTGGCACGGCATCAGGGTCGCCGCGGTGGCGTGAGCACACGGATGCGGTCGTTGCAGCACGTCGGCAGTGCAACGCGACGGACGATGCGAACCTCGGACGGGGCCTGCGCTGCAATGCGGCCGTTCAACGGTGCCGCGTTGCGCCCCGTGTATGCCATATCCACCTCCACGCGTGCCGCACTGCCCGACACGGCCGCCGTATCCGGCGTCGCCGGTGCGGCGTGGACGGCCAGCGATGCCGCGCAATCTGAGAGCCGTCGCCGGGCGACCGGCGCGCGTCCACCGGGATACGCCGCCGATGCCGCGCAAAGCGGCATGCATGAGGCGGCAGCATGCATCGATGACACAACCGACGGCACCCGTGCCGGTTGAAGCGGCATGGCTGCCAGGCTGGCGGGCAACGGCGGCGCAAGCGCGGTCTCCACTGCCGCTTTTTGCGCCACGCACGCCGTGCGATCCGGTACCGCTGCCGTTTTTTTTGCCATCGGTGCACCGCGTCACGCATAGCTGTCCGCGTGCGCGGTTCGGTAGGCCACCACGACGTCAGCGGGGGCCGCTCGTCTCACGCTGGCGTTGACACGGCCGGCGTCCACGCGGCCTCTCAGGACGGACATGTCAACGGTTGACGCATCTCCGCCAAGCGACGGTCACACTCGGTGCCTAGTCTTCGCGTCCATCGTGGTACAGGGGCTGCGACATGCTGCGTGCAAGGACCGTCTGGCTGGCGTCGGCGATGCTGCTGATGTTGGGCTGTGCGCCATCAGATGCGGGCCGTCCGGCCAACGCGGTCGACGCGGTCCCGGTCGGGGAGGGGCCGGCACCGGCGGCGCTGGCGGCGCTCGATACCGCCGCGTTGCATACGCTCGCCGCCCAGGCGTTGGACAGCAGGAACACCTACGCGCCCGCCGGCCGCAATGCCGTGGAGTACTACCTGGCGATACGCGACAAGGCACCGGCGGAGGCGGCGGTCCAGTCGGCGCTGGTCGAGTTGCAGCCCTATGTCCTGATTGCCGGCGAGCAGGCGATTGCCGGCGGCGATCTGGAGGAGGCCTCGCGACTGATCGTGCTGCTGGGCCGGATGGACGGCACCGCGCCCGCCCTTCCACGCCTGCGCAAGCAGCTTCAGACCGCTTTGGAGGCGAGCGTCGCCGCAGCGGCACTGGCGGAGCTCGATGACGCGCGCGTCGAACCGCGCGCGCTGGCTTCGGAGCCGGCCGTAGGCCCCGCGCCCAGCGGAACGTTGGCCGTGGAGTCGGAGCGGGCGACGGTCGATCGCCTGGTCTCGATCGGACGGGAGCCGGTCCAGCGTCCTGCCGCCGTTGCCAGGCAGGGGGCCGGCACGCTGTCGCGCGCGACCGCTGCCGCGCCGCCCGGCACGGGCGCGACGCCGGACGGGACCGGAACCCGCGATGCAGGGGGTGAACCATCGCCCGCGGCCGTCGCCCGGCGTGCACCGCTGCCGGTGCCGCAGCCAGACACCGCACCGCTGCCGCGCCTGCTCAAGGACGTGCCGCCGCGCTACCCGATCATCGCCCTCAATCGCCGGATCGAGGGCCGCGTGCAGGTGACGTTCTCGATCGGCGCCGACGGCACGGTCAGCGGTGCGAGAGTGGTATCGGCCACGCCGGAGAGCGTGTTCGACAAGGCGGCGCTTGCGGCGGTGGCGCAGTGGCGGTTCGAGGCGACCGGCAGGTCCGTTACCACCACCCGCACCCTGAACTTCAACCTCGGGCGCCAGGGCTGACCCTCCACCGGCACTGCCCACGCGGGAACGCAGCGCCCGGAGGCTAGGACGCCGCCGAGCGGATGGCCTCCACCTCCGTGGTCGTCAACAGGTGGACACCCAACTGGTCGCGCTTGGCGCGCCGCTTGGCCGTCGCGGCCAGGGACGCCACTTCTTCCGCCTCCCGGAAGGTGCCGGGCCGCGCATGGACCGCCCCGATGCACAGGGTGGTGAGCGGGAACGTCGCCGGCCGCCCGGACCGGTCCTCCCCGACCAGCACGCCGCGCCGCACGTCCTCGGTATCGAACAGGTGGCGTGCCGCGTCGTTGAACTCGGCGATGATGCGGTGGCACCGCTGCAGCCAGTCGTCGCTCTGGAACAGCACCACGAAATCGTCCCCGCCCACGTGCCCCACGAAATCGCTGTTGGGCTCGGCGTTGCGCACGTGCAGTTCGGCGGCCAGCTGGATCATGCGATCGCCGCGGAAGTAACCGTACTGGTCGTTGAACGGCTTGAAGTGGTTGAGGTCGCCATAGGCCGCGACGAACGGCCGCCGAGAGTCCAGCAGGCGCTCGATGTGTTCCTTGATGGGAATGTTGCCGGGCAGCAGCGTCAGCGGGTTGGCATAGCGGGCCGACTCGATGCGCAGCTCGGTGACGCGTCGCACCAGTGCTTCGCCGGTGCCCAGTCCACGGTAGCGGCCGCCATCGGTGATCACGAAGCCGTCGGCCAGGTAGCGCTGGTCCTCGCCGCGCAGGATGTCGGCCATGTCCGCGATGCCATCCCGCACATCGCACACGATCGGGCTGCCATGCATGAGTTCGGAGCAGGGCTTGCGCCCCAGCAGTTCGCGCGCGAACGGACGCGCCATGCGTTCGGTGAATGCGCGGCGGTTGAGGAGACCGACGGGCTCCCCATCGACATTGACGACGGCCAGGGCATGCAGGTCCGGCCGTTGCATGAAGGCGTGCTCCACCTCCTGGTTGGTCTGGTCGGGCGAAAGTGTCGGCGCGTCCACCAGCAGGTGCGCGGCGGACACCTGGCGGATGCCGCCGAACCGGGTGAGCATCGGCCGCACCGGCACCTTGGCCGCCTCCAACGATGTGATGACGGGGGACGGGCGGCGCTGCAGCTGCAGCGACGGGCGTCCCAGCAGGTAGCCCTGGCCGTAGGCGATTCCCAGGTCCCGCACCAGCAGCAGGTCGCGCTCCTGCTCCAGCCCCTCGGCAATCAGTTCACTGCCCAGGGACGACGCCACTTCGATGAGGGCCTTGACGATCGCCAGGCGGCTGGCACTGGAGGCGATGCCGTCGATGAGGAAGCGGTCGATCTTGACGAACTCGGGCGCCAGCTCGTGCCACAGCTCGAAGTTGGAATGGCCATTGCCGAAGTCGTCCAGCGCCAGCCGGACGCCCTTGGCGCGCAGGTAACCCAGCGCATCCGCCAACTGGCCCGCGTCCTCCACGATGTCCCGCTCGGTCAGCTCGATGACAAAGCGCGACAGATCCAGCGTCGAGGCACTGAGGCTGTCGAGCACCTGCTGCGGCCGGACCGCGCCCTGCAGGATGGCGTGGCTGCTGAGGTTGATGAACACCAGGCCCGCGCATGTCGGATCGAACTGCGTGGCGGCGATGCGTGCGGCCAGCGTCTCCACCTCGCCCAGGCGTCCCCTTTGGCGTGCAAGCTCCAGCACGCGCAAAGGGCTGGCATCTGGCTCCTGGAACCGCATCAGCGCCTCGTGCGCGAACAGCGCGCCGTCGAAGCAGGAAAAGATCGGCTGGAAGTACGAGCACATCGCACCCGGTGCCAACGCGCGCGTCAGCAGGTCGCTTGCGGCGTCGGCTCCGGTCGTACCGGCGGACGTTGCGACGGCTGTCAGGCTGGTCATTCTCAAAGGCGCGGTCAGGACAGGCGCCTCACTATCGGCTGCGTTTGTAACGGCTTGATGATTCGATAATGAAACGCCGCGCCGGCTCGAATAACGGCACTTCGGCCGCCTTCGGTCATCAAACCGTCATGCCCGGAACGTAGACATGACGCGTTGCGCCCGCGTTTCTGTGCGGCCGCGTTCCTTCCGTTTCGGTCCCCGCCTCCATGACGCCCAGAAAGGCCGCACGCGCATCGTCCACCGGTCCGGGTCCTGCGATGCATGCGCTGGCCGTCGACGAGATCGCACACATCAATCGGGCGCTTGCGGCCGAGCACTCGGACGGCACCGCGGTCCATGAAGCCCGCAAGGCGATACGCCGGCTGCGGTCCCTGCTCGGTCTATGCGAGACGCGGCTGGACGGCGTGGACGGGATTGATGGCCGCCTCCGGTCGTTGGGACGGAGCCTGTCGACGTTGCGCGATGCGCAGGTCAGTGTGGACACGGCGCGGCACATGGCGCGTCGGTACGGCGCGGACGTCTGGCAACCCGTCATCGATCGCCTCGAGGCGCGCCGCCGCACGCGTGTGGAGACGGCGCTGGCCAAAGACCCCGGTTTCGAGCGGCGTCGGGCACGACTGGGCAGGATCGGCGCCGAGCTGGACCGCCAGGACTGGACCGGCGTGTCGGTCGCCAGCGTCAATCGTGCCTTGCGCGCCAGCGAAAAGCGCGTGGCCCGTTCGGAAAAGCGCGCACACGACGATCCGACTGCCGACAACCTGCACCGCTGGCGGCGCCGAGCTCGGCGTCTGAGGATGCAACTGGAGGTGGCCGCGCACGCCTCGGTAGGGGTCGCGAAAGGTGCGGGTCGATCGTCGACGCGCCACCGCGCCAAGGCCATGCACCGGCTGACCGATCGGCTGGGGCAGCGGCAGGACCTGGAGGTGCTGCTGGGCCTGCTCAAACCGATGGCCAACCTGGAGGGCAAGCGCCTGTTGATGGGCCAACTGCGCGATGAAGTCCAGCGCCTGCAGGGCGCGCAACGCGAGGCGTGACGCTCCGGGCGGTCTGGCAGACGCCATGGAGCCGGTGCTCGCGGACGGACGGCACTGTAACCCCCCAAGCATCGATGCCGCACCCACGCGCGGCTGCGCAAATGAAGCCCCCGCGTCCACCCTTAAGCCGTGATCACCGCAACGCACGTGCGACGGCCATCGCACGCGCATCGCGGCCATCACCGTCTCTGTAGGAGCGGCTTCAGCCGCGGCTCCCCGCCCGTACCCCGTACCGTCTGAACGCCGTACCGTCGCAACCCCGATTGCACCTGCCCCGCACACCCCGCGTGCTACTGTCCGCCGCGAAGGGGAGTAGCTCCCAATCGCTGCCGTCGTCATCACGAGCGTAGCTCCGGCGCAGCGGCAGGTCCCGTACGGGCCTGCGAGCAAGACCTTCGCTGCCGACGCGGCGCGAAGTCCCATCTGTCCGCACTGCACACCTGCCATCCCCATGGCAGCCAGCAGTGCGCGCGTCGCCCGGCGGCCCACATCCCTGACTGGAGCCCCACCCATGCTGTGTCCCGCCTGCAAGACCGTGAACCTGTCGATGACCGATCGCCAGGGCATCGAGATCGACTACTGCCCGCAATGCCGCGGGATCTGGCTCGACCGCGGCGAACTCGACCGCCTGCTCGACCGCGCCGAGGGCGCGCCGCCCGCACCGCGCCGTGCCGACCACGATGCACCGCGCCGGCACGACTACGACGCGTCCCGCCACCCGCCGCGGCCGCACGGCCACGGGTACGACGACCGCGGCTACCCGCGCAAGAAGCGCAAGTCGCTGCTGGGCGAACTGCTGGACTTCTGATGCACGCGCGCCCCGGTGCCCGCACCGCGGGCGGTCCGGCGCGCGCTCCCGCCACACCCCGAAGGAGAACACGACCATGAAGCAGTCACTCGCACGCCCCGTGGCCGGCGCCACGCTGGTACTGGCGCTCGCCGCCACCCTCGGCACCGCCGCCGCGCAGTCCGCCGGCGCCGACCGGGCCGGCATCGAAGCCGCGCTTCGCGCGGCCGGCTACGACCACATCCGCGATGTCGAACAGGACAACGGCGGCCTGTGGGAGGCCGAAGTCCGCACCGCCGACGGTCGCTGGCACGACGTGCACGTGGTGGCCGACAGCGGCGACGTCATCGACCGCCGCGCCCCGGGCACCACCCTGCTGGATGCGGCCGCGGTCACCGCGCGCCTGGCCGCGGCCGGCTACACCGGGCTGCGTGACCTCGACCTGGACGACGGCCTGTGGGAGGTGGACGCCACCAACGCCCAGGGCCAGGCGGTCGAGCTGACGGTGCACGGCGGCACCGGCGCGGTGCTGGTGGAGGAGCGCGACGGCTGACCCGTACCGGGCTGTATTTCGGCACCGACCAGGTGCGTCCGGCGGACCCGCCGGCCCGTGCCGCTCGCCTGAAGGCCGCTCCAGAGCGGCCTTTTTTTGGTGATCGGACGTGCGGGCGGGGCGCCTGCGCACGGCCGACGTGAGGCCCCGCGCAGTGCCGCCCCCAGGGCCCGCCGGGGCATCGCACGCCGCGTGCCCGCCCCACGCACGGCCCCCGGGCTATTGACGCCGGCTGATGGGCCACGGTGTACGGCCCGCTCCAACGGACCCCTGTTAACGGGCCGGGGGCCCGGTCACCCACCCGCTGTGAGCGCCCTCACAGATTCCCGCCGCCAGGGCCTCGGGGGCCCGAAGTGGCCGCGTCACGGCCCATTTACGTATCCAAACATAGGCTGAAGTCGGGTCAAAGACTCCGGCCCAAACGTGGCTATATTCCGGTTCCCCCGACGAAGGAGATTGGCATGTTCACGACCAGGAAGTACCAGGTGATGGCTCGTACGTTTGCAGTGGCGCTCGTTGCCGCCGTGGGCCTTGGCGGCTGCGCCACCTATGACGACGAGTTCGCGACGATCAACTCGCGCCTGGATCAGCTCGACTCCCGTGTACAGAGCGCCGCCCAGAGCGCGGAATCGGCCAACCAGAACGCCATGCGCGCCAACCAGCGCCTGGATGCTCTGGAAGGCCGCGTGCAGCAGATCGAAGGTGCCGGCGGTCGCGCGCCGCGCGGCTGATCCCACCTGCACGGTGTGATGCACCGTTCGACCTCGGGACCGGCGGCCCTCTCCGGCCGCCGGTCCCGCGGTTGGAGCGGGCACTGTTCGACCCCGTTTTGACGTGTTGAGGAACTGTCCTATCCGTACGCAACGACACCCTGCGACCCGCGCCGCGCATGGCGCGCTGGCGGTCCTGCTGGCGTTCGCCAGCGCTGGTATCGCCCATGCCCAGGACGCCGCCGATGAGAGTGCCGAGGCGCCGGTGGACGCCGCCGCGGCCCCGGCGGAAGCCTTCGACCTGCTGCCCCCCGGCCAGGAAGTGTCCGGCACGGTGACCGAACTGGCCGGCTGGATCGTCGCCACCCGCGACAGCGAAGGCTATCCGTTCGCCATCATGGACAAGGCCGCCGCCCAGGTGCTGGTGTTCGGCGGCGACGGCAAGCTGCGCGGCGCCGCGCCCGGGCTGTTCGGTTCTGCCGTGGGCGACCATTCCGCCCCCGGTGTCGCGGGTCTGGCGTTGCGCGAGATCCCCGGCCGGGACCGCACCACGCCCGCCGGTCGCTTCGTGGGCGCCTACGGCCCGTCAATCGATGCCGGCCGCGTACTGTGGGTGGACTACGACTCCGCCGTGTCCATGCACCCCACCGCGACCGGCGTGCCCGCGGAAAAGCGCCCCGAGCGCCTGGCATCGCCCACCCCCGACGACAACCGCGTGACCCACGGCTGCATCAACGTCGCCCCGGACTTCTACGAAGGTGTCGTCCGCCCCACCTTCGAGCGCGGCGGCGTGTTCTACATCCTGCCCGACGAAGCCTCGCTGGCCGAGACCTTCCCCGGCTTCGAATAACCGCCGGCACATAGCGACAGCCTCACCCGCCCCATCCCCAAGCCGCTCCCTGTAGGCGCGGCTTCAGCCGCGATCACCACCCC